>NZ_JALKFW010000169.1:1781-78034 GCF_023243055.1 Frankia sp. AgPm24
GGGTGCGGCGGGGGGGGGGGGGGGGGGGCGGGGGGCGGGGGGCGCGGCGCCCCCGCCCCCCCCGCGGCCGTCGCCGACCGGATCGCTTCGTCGGCGTCCCGATCGGCGCTGGTACTGCCATCGGTGCCATGGTTGTCATCGGTGCGGGTGGTGCCAGCGTTGGCCGCTCGCGCGGCATGGACGGCGTCCACCGTCGCCCGCACTGTCGCGGCCAGCGCCTCGCCGGCGGTCACCAGGTGCCGGGCGACCTCCGGCCGTTCGGCGACGAAGGTGGCCAGCAGCTGGCACCACGGGCAGCCGGGGCAGCTCCACGCCGCCCCGGCCGGCCCGGAGCCGGAGCCCGCCGGCCAGGTCTGGTCGTGGGGGGGGCCGCGGGCGGCGGGCGGCGCGCCCCCGCGCGCGGGGGGGGGGGGCGGCCGGGGCGGCGCCGGGGGCCGCCCCGGGGCAGTCGCAGGTGCGCGCCGGCGGCGCGGACGGCGCGCCCGGGCCGGCCGCGGCCGGCGCGGTGCTCGTCCGTCCGGCTGTTCGTGGGGACGCGGGCGGCTCGGAGCCGGACTCGTCGGGCACCGGACGGCCAGGGGTGGTCGGCACCCCGATCAGGGCGCTGGCGCCCGCGGCGGCGACGTCGGCGACGACGCTCCAGAGCCGCCGGGCCGGCGTCGCCCGCGCCGGTTCGTCACCGGCGAGGGAACGCAGGGCATCGGCGAGCAGTGCCGCCTCGACCGCCAACGACCCAGGCGCAGGTGGACCCCCCGGCCCGGCCGAGCCAGCCGAGCGACGTGCTCCGGCCTCGTCGGCGGTCCCGGCGGCGGAGCTCATGCGCGCACCCAGCGATCCGGGTCGGGAACGAACGAGACGACCAGCCGGTCACCGCGCAGCCGGGCGGCACTGACATCGCAGCGGCGCAACGCGGCGGGCAACGGCACGGCCCGGCGGAACGCGCCCACCGTCACCACCAGGTCGTCGCCCAGGCGGGCGAGATCCACCTGCGAGCCGTCGACGAACGGCAGGCCGAACGTCAGCGCGAACCCGTCCTCGGTGCGTTCGACCCGCGGCTGGTCGCCGCCCACGGCCAGACCGGAGCCGAGCACACTGGCCGGATCCAGCTCGCCGTAGGCCGCGGCACCGAACGCGGCCAGTTCCTCCAGGCCCACGGGTTCGCCCGCGCGGTAATGGACCGGCAGGACGGGCGTGGGTGCGAAGGCGCTGGTCAGCTCGGCGAGTTCCTCGCGATGGGCGGCCGCCCAGCCGGCCCGCCAGGCATCCGCGCCGATCGGCGACAGAATCCGGTTGACGATCACACCATCCAGGGTGAACCCGTGCAGCGCCAGCGCGGTGAGACTGCTCTGGGCGGCCCGCAGCGCGCCACCCTGTGGGGTCAGCACCAGTCGCACGCTGGTGGTGGCCTGATCGGTCAGGATCGCGCGCAGATCGATCGCGGCCCGGTGAATGCGCGAGACGGTGTCGTAGGCGGGGGCGGCGAGGCTCCCCCACCGGCCACCGAACACGGATCTGCCGAACCCGGGCCGCAGCCAGCGGGCGAAGGCGCCGTCGGGCGGCAGCAGCCGCCGGCAGTACCAGGACAGCGTCTCCGGGAAGGCGAGCAGCCGCAGCATGCCGGCCAGCGGCCCACCGTCGACGACGACGACGTCATGGTGACCGGCGGTGAGACCGTCCCGCAGCTCGAGCAGGGTGAGCGTCTCGATGGCACCGGGCAGGAAGGCGAGCTCCTCGAGCTCCATCGGGTCGATGGCGACGCTTGGCCAGGTGTGCGCCAGCACCGCCCGGACCGCCGGCCAGCGGGTCTCCACCGCCTGGCGCAGGTCGACCTGCCGGCCGGTCAGATTGGGTTCGAGTTCGGTCTCCTGCGCGCCGACCGGATGGTCGAGCACCCCGGAGAGCCCGGCTGCCGGGTCGACGGACAGCAGCAGGGTGCGGTGCCCGCGCTGGGCGGCGAGCACCGCGGTCGCCGCCGCCACTGTCGTCGTTCCGGCCCCGCCCTTGCCGGTGACGAGCACACACCGCACGTGAGCTCAGCTCTCGACGTGCTTCTTGAGATCCTTGAGCGCGGCGTCGACGATGCCGTTCTGCACCTTGCGCCGCAGCATGCCCGGGATCTTGACCTTGGTCTCGGCGGTGAGGTCGTAGGTGACCTCGGTGCTGCCATCGCCCAGATCACGCAGCGTGTAGCTGCCGTCCTGCGACGACATCGCCTCGCCCTGCACCATCGACCAGCTGACCTGCGAGTTGTCCGTCCACGTGTACTCGTTGACGAACTCGTCCTTGATGACGATGGCGTTGATACGGAAACGGGCGCGGCGCGGGCGGCCGTCGGGGCCGATCTCGAGCACCTCCGCCTCCTCGATCTGCCCGACCCAGACCGGGTAGGCGGGGATGTCGGCGATCGCGCCCATCACCGCCGCAGGCCGGGCGTTGATGACGATCGTCGATCGGGCGTGGTCCGCCATGGCGAGTAGCACCTCCACATTCGTCTGACATGTCTTGTCGGACACGTCTGCAGGAGCACGGCGTCGCCGGCTCGCCGGTTTTCCGGGCATCCTCGCGGAGCCGGATGATTCCCCGACCGATCGCCTGAGGCTACCGGAAGCCGGACCGGCCACCACGGAGCGGCCGGCTACCACTCGAGGACGTACGGCCGGCCGGTGGCGTTGAAATGCCCGACGTTCACGCACCGCGTGCCGCCGATCTCAATGCCGGCCAGCAGCGGCTGGTGCACATGCCCGAACAGCACGTAGCGAGGTCGGGTGTCGTGAATGGCGGCCAGGATCGCGGTGCTGCCGCGTTCGAACCGGCCAGCGACCACGTCGTAGACGAGCTCCGGCAGATGCGGCGGAATATGGCAGCAGAGCACGTCCACGGCTCCCAGAGCGGCCACCTTGGCCGCGAAGGTCGCCTCGTCGATCTCATACGGGGTACGCATCAGGCTGGACAGCCCCCCACCGACGAAACCGAAGCGCCAACCGTCGAGCTCGACGGTCTGCCCGTCCAACAGGGTGATGCCCGAACGCAGGAAGTCGGGATACAGGTGGGGCAGGTCGACATTGCCGAACGTCAGGTAGGTGGGGGTCGGGAAGGCGGCGAACAGCTGCGCGTACTGGCGGCGGACCGCGTCCTCGACGATCTGCGTGCGGTCCCCGCCCAGCTCCGCCCACAACGACTGCGACCACGCCCGGGCCTCGTCGAACCGGTTGTCGGTACGCAGTCGCACCATCCGGCGGACGGCCTCGGCGCCGAACAGGTCGCCCATGATGCCCCCGCCGGGGTTGGCATAGTCGATGAACAGCACGAGATCGCCCAGACAGATGAACGCGTCGGCGCCCCGCCCCGCCGCGGCCAGCGCATCGGCCCGCCCGTGTACGTCGCTGACCACATGCACCCGCATATCCGAAGCTTAGGGCCCTGACAGTCGCCTACCCGACGCTCGACGGCTAACGTCTGGTGACCCGGGACGGTCAACGCCGCCCCGGGTATCCGCAGCCGCCGGGCATCTCCATGCGTCCGATCGCACGCCCGCGAACCAGTAGGAGTACCTGTGCGTGAGTACACCTCCGCCCCTGCTGTCAGCATCGCGGACGACGCGACGTTGACAGATGCCGTCCTGCGCAACGCCGGCCGCGATCCAGACCATGTCCTGCTTCGTCGCAAGGACGGCGACCGGTTCATCCCGATCACCCAGGCGCGGTTCCGGGACGCGATGCACGCGACCGCCCGGGGCCTCGTCGCCCGCGGCGTCACCCCCGGCGACCGGGTCGGCATCCTGTCCCGCAGTCGCTACGAGTGGACGGTGCTCGACTACGCGATCTGGGCGGCCGGGGCGGTCACCGTGCCGATCTACGAGACGTCCAGCCCCGACCAGATCGAGTGGATTCTCGCCGACGCCGGCGTCGAAGTGCTGGTCGTCGAGGACGCCGAACTCGCCGGCCGGGTCGCGTCGATCCGCGCGGACGTGCCGGCGCTGCGCGAGGTCCTCGTCATCGAGGCCGAGCCTTCGGCGACATCGACGGACGATTCCGCCGGCTCCTCGTCCGCCGCGGGGGCGCTGGCCATCCTGGCCGAGGCGGGGGCCGCCGTCGACGAGGGCCAGCTCACCGCCGCCCGGGCCACCCAGAACGCCGACAGCCTGGCCACGATCATCTACACCTCCGGGACGACGGCTCGACCCAAGGGCTGCGAGATCACCCACCGGGCGCTGCTGTTCATCGCCGATGACACCGTCGCGATGCTGCCGAGCATGTTCACCCAGCACTCCTCCACCCTGCTGTTCCTGCCGCTGGCGCACGTGTTCGCCCGGATGCTGCAGGTCGGCGTGGTGCAGGGCGCGTTCGAACTGTCCTACTCCCCCGACACCCGCGATCTGCTGGCGGATCTGGCGCACACCCGGCCGACGTTCCTGCTCGCCGTCCCCCGCGTGTTCGAGAAGGTGCACGCCGGCGCCCGCACCAAGGCCCACGGTGAGGGACGCGGGCGGATCTTCGATGCCGCCGAGCAGACCGCCGTCGACTACAGCGAGTCCCTCGACCACGGCGGTCCGGGCCTCGGGCTGAAGCTGCGGCACCGGGTGTTCGACAAGCTGGTGTACGGCAAGCTGCGGGCCGCCCTCGGCGGCCGGGCCCGGATCGCGGTCAGCGGCGGGGCACCGCTGTCGCCGCGCCTGGGCCACTTCTACCGGGGCATCGGCTTCATCGTCCTCGAGGGGTACGGCCTGACCGAGACGACGGCGCCGGCCACCGCGAACCGACCCGGCGCGATCCGGATGGGCACCGTGGGCCAGCCGCTGCCCGGGGTGACCGTGCGCATCGCCGACGACGGCGAGGTGCTCATCCGCGGACCCCTGCTGTTTCGCGGCTACCGCAACAACGAGACGGCGACGAAGGAGGCGCTCGACAGCGAGGGCTTCCTGCACACCGGTGACCTCGGCGAACTTGACGACGACGGGTTCCTGCGGATCATCGGCCGCAAGAAGGAACTGCTGGTCACCGCCGGCGGCAAGAACGTCGCACCGGCACCGCTGGAGCACATCATCACCAGCAGCCCCCTGATCAGCCAGGCGATGCTGGTCGGCGACGGCCGCCCCTACATCGCGGCGCTGGTGACCCTCGAACCGGACGCGTTCGAACGCTGGCGTGACCAGGCCGGCCGGCCGGCCACCGCGAGCCTCGCCGACCTCGCCGACGACCCGCAGCTGTGCGCCGAGGTGCAGAAGGCCGTTGACACGGCGAACGCGACGGTCTCGCGGGCCGAGAGCGTCCGCCGGTTCGTGATCCTGCCGGAGGACTTCACCGTGGAGGGCGGCGAACTCACCCCGAGCCTGAAGGTCCGCCGCTCGCTCGTCCTCAAGCGCTACGCCGACGCCGTCGAGAGCCTCTACCCCACGGGCGAGCGCCGCTAGGCAGCAGCGGGTGGCGGGGCGTCGTCCGGGTTCGTTCCGGTGGCGAGCAGGTGGCGTAGGCGGGCGGCGAGGACGTCCCAGCGCCAGTGCTGTTCCACCCAGGCCCGGCCGGCGGCGCCCATCGTGGCGGCGCGGTCCGGGTCGGCGAGCAGGTCACCGACCGCGGTGGTGACCGCGGCCAGATCCGTCCCGTCGATGACGGTGCCGGTATGCCCGTCACGCACCGCGTCGGGCGCGCCACCGCTACGCCCGGCCACCACCGGCAGCCCGGCCGCCGACGCCTCCAGGTAGACGATGCCGAGCCCCTCGACCTCGAGGCCACGCAGCCTCGTCCGACACGGCATGGCGAACACATCGCCGGCGGCGTGGTGGGCGGGCAGTTCCTCCCAGGGCACGGACCCGGTGAACGTCACGTCGGCCTCGACGCCGACCGCACGGGCCAGCCGCGCGAGCTCCGCCCGGTGCGGCCCACCGCCGACCACCAGCAGCGCCGCCTGCGGTACCCGCCTGCGCAGCGCCGGCAGGGCCCTGATCAGCATGTCCTGACCCTTGCGGGGCACCAGCCGGCTCACGCAGACCACCACCCGACGCCCGGTGAGCCCGTACCGGCGGCGGATCTGCTCACGCCCCACACCCGGTCGGAACACCGTCGCGTCCACCCCGCTGGGCAGCCGGGCGAGCACCGGCCCGTCACCGACCGCCGGCGCGATCCGGGCCCGGGTGTAGTCGGTGAGGTAGGTGACGACGTCGCTCGTGGCCCCGACACGCCGCAGGGCCTGGCGGGCCGCGGGCAGCGCCGCCCAGCCGACCTCATGACCGTGGGTGCTGGCCACCACCCGCTGGACCTCCGTGCCACGGCGCAGGGCCGCACCCAGCAGGCCCAGCGGCGCGGCCGCCCCGAACCACACCGTGTCGCAGCCCTCGGCCCGCGCGAGATCGCGGACCCGGCGGGCGACAGCCGGGGTCGGCAGCAGCAGCGACGTGGGATGACGCACCACCGGGAACGGCTGCGCCGCATCGAACTCGGCCGCGCCCTGCCAGCTCGACGCGTACACGACGACCTCGCCCGCCGGGAGCCGGGAGGCGAAGGAGTGCACATACGCCTGGATGCCCCCCGGCCGCGGCGGAAAGTCGTTGGTCACGACCAGTACCCGCATGCGCCCATGCTGCCGCATCCACCTCCGCACCCGCCGCGCCGGGTCAGCCTCCCCAGGCGCGCACGCCGGCTCAGCCCGCGCGGCGTGGCGGCGGGGCATGCCGGGACCCGCGTTCCAGGATCGACCCCGCGAGTTCTTCCAGCGGCGGCAGCAGACCCACGGCGCCGAGCAGCCGCAGTGCCCGCCGCTCCTGCTCATCCCACCCCCCGCTCACGGCGGGAGCCGCGCGGCCCGGCATCCCACCGGCGGGAACCGGGCCGTGCCGCCGATCGCCGCCGGCGGGCGGCGGCACGTCACCCGTGTCGGCGAGCATGACGGTGATGACGCAGTCGGCGCAGCGCACGCCACGAGCGACGCAGGAATCGCAGTCGATCAACATCGCTTTCACCTTCCCGAGCTCCGGACGAGCACGGCCGCCGACGGCAGGCCTTGCGCGCCGACATCCCGACGTCACCGACGGTAGGACCCGGGTCTGACAGTTTTTTTGCCCACCGACCGGCGGGCGAGCAGTCGAGGCGGGCGAGCGGGCGAAACGGGCTAGCGGTCGAGGCGGGCCAGCAGGGCGGCGGAGGGGACCGCGCGCGCCCCGGCGGCCGCGCAGTTGTCGACCACCTCACGGTCGGAGGTGACGACGACCACCGGCCGCCCCTGCGGTTCCAGCTTCACCAGCCGGACGATCTCCTCGTCGGCCAGCCGCCCGGGCCGGCTGAACAGCACGCGCACCCCGCGGGGCATCGCCACCCCGACCGGGCGGGCCACCACCGCCGTCGCGTCGAACACGACGGTGACCTCGCTGTCGGGGTGCCGTCCGACCAGGGCACCGACCCCGGACAGCAGGCGTTCCCGCTGCGAATGCAGGGGAAGTTGGCCATAGCCGCGCTTGGTCACGTTGTAGCCATCGATGATCAGATGGACGCCGGGGACGGCCAGGACCTCGTCCAGCAGGGTCGGGTCGTCGTCGGGTCGGCCCCGGGCGCCGACGAACGCATGCGGACCATGGCTTGGCCCGTCATGCGCCCTCGCGTGCAGGTCCGCTGGGCGGCCGGCGGTGGGGGGCAGGTCGAGCTCCCGGCGCACTCCGTTCGCCGCGCCCATCAGCGTGTCGAGCAGGACCCGCAGCCGAGCGTCGCCGACGCTGCGGGACTCGCGGGTGTCGCGGCGAGCCCCCGTCAGCGCCGACTCCAGCTCCCCGATCCGGGTGCGCAGCCGGCGCGTTTCCGCTTCCGCCTCGCGGGCGGCGGCGAGGGCCTCGTCCCGCTCGGTCCGCGCGGCGCTCACCGAGGCGTCGGCTGTCTCCTGCGCCCGCCGAACCCGATCACCGGACGCGCGGAGTCGGCGCCTGACCTCGTCGGCGTCGGCACGCGCGGTGGCCACCTGGGCGCGCAGCCGTTCGCCCTCGGCGGCGGCGACGCGGGTGCTGGTGGCGAGCTGCTCGGTGAGCCGGAGGATGGTGCGGTCGGCCTCGTCGGCCCGGTGGCGCGCCTCGTCCTCGGTGGTCGAGGCGGCGGCCGCCTCGACCAGCTCCCGCCAGCCCGACACCCGCAACAGGTAGGCGACCGCGGCGACCTTCTCTGGTGGCGCTGCCGGCGGCGGCCCCTGCGCCGACTCGACGGCCTCAGCCAGCTCCGGCTGATGCAGCCGGATCCACTCGGCGACGCGGGCCCGGAACGTGTCGCCGTCCACCGCGGCGGCCAGCGGCAGCGCCCCCAGCCTGACCCGCTTGGACGGAGTGAACCGCCGCACGGCGATCAGCGACGAGGGCACCTCCGCCTCGGACAGATCGGCGAGGGTGTGCGCGGCGAGCTCCACGACATGCTGACGCACCGGGGCGGGCAACGGCTCGCTCATCCCGCGACCGCCGCCCGGTACCGAACCCCGGCCCAGACCGTGACCACCGTCGAATCCGACGCGCGCGTTGGCATCGGCGTCGGCGTTCGGGTCGGTGCTGATGTTCGAGTCGGTGCCGACGTCGATCCGTAGGCGGTCAACCTGCGGGAACGCGTCAGAAATGCGACCATACGTACCCGGATCGGACCCGGTGGGCCAGGGTGGATCCGAACATGCGCCCCTGCCCCGGTATGCCCCGATCCGACCGCGACCGCGGCCGACCGACCGTTCGCACCGCGATACCCCACCGCTTCCGGAGCACAACGGTATGAGGACGAACCGCGCTTCCGGCGGCTCGCCCGACCGGCCAGGCAGCAGGGCACGTGGGGACTCCGGAGCCAGCGGGAACAACGAGGACGGCCCAGCCTATCGGCCTCGTCGGACAAGGTCCGCGGGGGTCGTGGGCGCGGATCACGACCGGCCACCCGTAGCTGGGCGGGCATTGTCTCATGTGATAGTCGACTTATGTAGCCTGACGTGGCGCGCACCCTACGCGGCATTATTCCGAAATACGCAGCTCCGGCTGCGCTGGAAAGGACCACCGTGACCGACCAGAACCCCCCTCACCAGCCCCCCAGCGGGGACGGGAGCCGGGAGCCGTGGGCCGGTGGGCCCGACCAGTCGGATGAGCAGACCCGGCTCGCCTGGTCGGGCTCCACGCCCCCACCGCAGCAGACGCCCAGTGGCCCGCAGGCGCCACCACCGAACCCCGGCGGCCAGTGGGGCACCGGTCCGCAGTCCGGCCCAGCGCCGGGCTGGCCACCGCAGACGGCGAGCGGCCCCGGCTGGGGCCAGCCCGGCGCGGCGAGCCAGCCAGGTGCGGCCCAGCAGAACTGGCCCCAGCCCGGCGCCGAGCAGCAGAACTGGGGCCAGCCCGGTGCCGAGCAGCAGGGTTGGGGTCAGCCCCATGCCGACCAGCAGAACTGGGGCGGCCCGGGCCAGGCCGGCGGTTGGCCGCAGACCAGCGGCTACCCGGCGGGCGGCAGCGGTCCCTACCAGGCCGGTACGGGCTACCAGCAGCCCGGCGGCTACCCGGCGGGAACGGACCACTACCAGCAGCAGAACCAGTATCCGCCGGGCCAGTACCAGCAGCCGGGCGCCTACCCACCGCCCGGTGGCTGGCAGCAGCCCGGGCAGCCACCGCACCAGCCGCCCAAGCGCAATCCGCTGCTCATCATCGTGCCGATCATCGTGGTCGCCGCGATCGTGCTCGGCGTGGTGATCATCCTCGCGGTGGGCGGTGGCGACGACAAGAAGGACGACGTCACCTCCCCGATCCCCGGCCCCTCGCTCACCGCGCCGGCCGTGCCGACCGTCCCGGCGCCGTCCGCTCCGGCCGCGACCGGCCCCGCCGGGGTGTCCAACTGCGTGCCGCTGAACCCGCAGGCCCCCGCCGCGGGAACCGCGGGCATCGGTGGCGGCGGGACCGTCGTCGGCGAGGCCAACTCCTCGGTCAGTGACTTCGAGGCCAAGGTGACTCTCAACAGCGTCTGCTCGACCACCGGCACGGTGACCAGCTACGGCGACCCGCCGAACCAGGGTGCCTACTACATCCTCAACGTGACCGTCGAGGTGAGCCGGGGCGACACCTCCGCCTCACCGTCGGACTTCTACATCCAGACTCCGGACGGCACGCGCTACGACGGCAGCTACGACAACGTCGAGCCGCGCCTGTCCGCCTCGACGGTCAAGGCCGGCCAGCGTGTCCGCGGCAATGTCGTGATCGACGCACCGCCCGGTCACGGGGTCCTGAACTGGGAGCCGCTGTTCGCCGTCGCCCCGGCGAAGTTCCAGCTCTGATCCATCCCCAGCTGTGATCCGTTCCCGGTGCCGGTGGGATGACCGGCACCGGGAACCGTCACGACAGTGCGGCCGTCTCACGACAGTGCGGCGCGGATCCGAGCGGCGGCGGCGTCGAGGTCGGCGGGGTCCGGGCTGGGGTCGGCCAACGCGAAGTCCAGCTGCGACTCGTTCTCGATCGGCAACAGGTGGACGTGGGCGTGCGGCACCTCCAGCCCAGCGACGATCACTGCCACCCGCTGCGGCTGGTAGGCCCGCGCGATGGCCCGGCCCACCGTCGCCGCGGTGGCCCAGACGCCGGCCTGGACGTCATCGGGCAGGTCCGTCCATCGGTCGATCTCGACCCGCGGAACCACCAGGGTGTGCCCCGGACGGATCGGCGCGATCGTGAGGAGGGCCACCGTGTGCTCGTCGGAGTACACGATCCGCCCCGGCAGTTCGCCCCTGATGATCCGGGTGAAGACACTCGCCATGACCCATGACCCTATCGACCCTGTCCCCGACGCCGTCCGCGACGGGCCACGACGGCGACGGGCCACGACGGCGACGGGACGTCACAGCCCCTGCCGCCCGTCCGACACCCGTGATCCACGGGCGACGGCTCAGACGAACGGACGGGAGAAGCCGGCCTGGCCCGCGGTCATGACGCGGAACTCGTTGCCCTCGGGGTCGGCCAGGACGTAGCCCCGCTCGCCGTCGTCGTCATAGCGACCGACCCGACGCGCGCCGAGGGTGAACAGCCAGCCCAGCACCCGCTCGGCGTCGACGGCGTAGAGGTCGAGGTGCAGCCGGCTCGGCCCGCCACCGTCGCGGGCGCCCGGGCGCAGCAGCAGCTTCGGGCCGGCGCCCGCGGGGTGTCGCAGCACCGCCGCGTCCCCGTCCCGCCAGAGGATCTCATAGCCCAACGCGGCGGACCAGAATCGCACCATAAGATCCACATCCGCACAGTCCACCGCCACGCGCCCCACCCGGATCCCGTTGGTCTCAAACCACGCCACCCGGGCATGATTCCGCATTCCCGGCGGGTTGGCTCGCCGAGTGGGCCGCAGAGGTCCGTGTCGCGGCCTCCTCGGCGCTTCCATGGACACACCAGGGACCATCAACGGACAGCGGACGGGCGATTCTGTCGGCGGCTGGTCATAGCGTGACCGCGTGCACCGAGACCCCGTTCCTGCCGCCGGTACCACCCCCGCCACCACCCCCGCCGGCGTGACGGCGTCCGCGAAGGGTGCGCGCGCGGGCGGGCGCGCGGGAGCGGGCGGGGCGCCCAGGCAGGCGAGTCTGGAGGAGCTGGGGCGGCCGCTGTCGGACCTCACCTTCGTCGTGGTGGACCTGGAGACGACCGGTACCGCCGCGGCCACCTCGGAGATCACCGAGATCGGCGCGGTACGGGTGCGCGGTGGTGAGGTGCTGGCGGAGATGTCGACGCTGGTCCGCCCGAGCGGGCCGATCCCGGCGCTGGTGTCGGTGCTGACCGGCATCACCGACGCGATGGTCGTCGAGGCGCCCGGCGAGGCCGAGGTCGTGCCGACGTTCCTGGAGTTCGCTCGGGGCGCGGTGCTCGTCGCCCACAACGCTCCGTTCGATCTGGGCTTTCTGCGGGCCGCACTCGAACGCTGCGGATACCCACCACCGACCTGGGAGCATCTGGACACCCTGCGCATCGCGCGGCGGGTCATCAGCCGGGACGAGTCGCCGGACTGCCGGCTCGGCTCGCTGGCGCGGTTGTTCCGCAGCACCACCGAGCCGTCCCACCGGGCGCTCGCCGACGCCCGGGCCACGGTGGACGTGCTGCACGGGCTGTTCGAGCGCCTCGGTAACCTCGGCGTCCACACGATCGAGGAGCTGCACGACTTCAGCGCCCGGGTGTCCCCGGCGCAGCGGCGCAAACGCCACCTCGCCGACGGGCTGCCGACCGGGCCCGGGGTGTACGTCTTCCGCGACCCCCAGGGGCGGGCGCTCTACGTCGGGACGTCCCGCTCCGTGCGCACCCGGGTACGCAACTACTTCACCGCCAGTGAACCCCGCACCCGGATGGCCGAGATGATCGCACTCGCCGACCGGGTGGACGCGATCAGCTGCGCGCACGCGCTGGAGGCCGAGGTCCGGGAGCTGCGCCTGATCGCCGAGCACAAGCCCCCGTACAACCGGCGCTCGCGCCATCCCGAACGGGCGATCTACCTACGCCTGACCGACGAGCCGTTCCCGCGGCTGTCCCGGGTGCGCGACCTGCGGGACGACGCGGTGGCGCTCGGGCCGTTCACCAGTGTGCGCGACGCCCAGGACGCCGCCGACGCCCTGCACGCCGCGGTGCCACTGCGCCAGTGCACCGGGCGGCTGAGCCCCCGCGTGCAACGGCCCGCCTGCGCGCTGGCGGACCTCGGCCACTGCGGAGCACCGTGCGACGGCCGGGAGGACGTCGCCACCTACGCCGGTCATGTCACGGCCGCGCGGGCCGCCATCACCGGTGACCCGACCCCGGTCATCGACGCCGCGACCCGGCGGATGGACCGGCTGGCCGACCAGGGCCGCTATGAGGAGGCAGCCCACGAACGCGATCGGATGGTCAGCTTCGTGCGCGCCGCTGCCCGCGGTCAACGACTGGCCGCGCTGACCGCGATCACCGAACTCGTCGCCGCCGCCCCGACCGCGGACGCGGGCTGGGATCTCACGGTCATCCGCCGCGGCCGGCTGGTGTCGGCGGTGACGGTCGCCCCCGGCATCGACCCACGGCCCTGGGTGGACGCGGCGGTCGCCAGCGCCGAGACGGTGCTGCCCCGACCCGGGCCCGCGCCGTGCGCGTCGGTCGCCGAGACCGAGCGGCTCGCCCGCTGGCTGGCCGGGCCGGGGGTGCGCCTCGTGCGCCTCGAGGGCACCTGGAGCTGGCCGGTCATCGGCGCCGAGCGGGCCGCCGGCCGATTCGCGGCCCTCACCCGCGCGGCGACCGCCACCGCCGGCTCTCACTGAACTGAGCTGGGCTGACGTCAGGCCGTCCGGGGAAAGGGCCGGGCCGGTGCCGACGCGTGGTTCGCGGTCGGCACCGGCCCGGGTACAGCCAGTCGTGCGGTGAAGCTCAGTGCTTGGTGGTGCTGTCCGGCTCGGCGTCCTTTTCCTTCTCCTCGACGAAGAAGCCGCTGACGGCCTTGCCGGCCCGTCGGGCCAGCCCGGTGCCGTGGCTGTCGCCGTGGCCGTTCGCCGCCGGCAGCGCGTACCGGTCGTTCGGCACATGCGGGTAGTCGGAGACGGGGGCCGGCTTGGGCCGGTGGTCCTCGACGAACTCGCCGTTGGGCAGCTGCCGGATGATGCCGGTCTCGATGCCGTGGTGCTCGATCTCGGTGTCCTTGTCCTGCAGGTTCAGGCAGAGCTTCTTCGTCACCGCGTAGGCGATCGGCGGGACGATCAGCAGGCCGATCCGGCCCGCCCAGGTCATCGCGTTCAGCGAGATGCTGAAGGTCTTGGCGATGACGTCGTTACCGCCGGAGATCCACAGCACCAGGTAGAAGCTGATCGCCATGGCGCCCAGCGCCGTCCTGGTCGGCGCCTCACGGGGCCGCTGCAGAAGGTTGTGCGACTTCGTGTCACCGGTGAACCGGGCCTCGAGGAACGGCCAGATCGCCAGCAGCGTGAACAGGATGCCGGGCAGTACCGCCGTCGGCCAGAACACCGCCGGAACGGTGTGGCCGAGGCCGCGGAACTCCCACGGCGGCATCAGTCGGGTCGATCCGTCCAGGAAGCCGATGTACCAGTCGGGCTGGGACGCCGAGGACACCTTGGACGGGTCGTACGGACCGAACATCCAGATCGGGTTGATCTGCGCCAGACCGCCCAGCAGCGCGATCATGGAGAAGGTCATCATGAAGAACCCGCCGGACTTCACCGCGAAGATCGGGAAGACCCGGTGGCCGACGACGTTGTGCTCGGTCTTGCCCGGCCCGGGGAAGTCCGTGTGCTTCTGCTGCCACAGGATGGCCAGGTGGGCGCCGATCAGGGCGAGCAGCACCCCCGGCACCAGCAGGATGTGCACCACGTAGAGCCGGGGCAGGAAGTTCGCGCCCGGGAACTCGCCGTTGAACAGCATGAACGACGCCCACGTCCCGATGATCGGGATGGACTGGGCGATCGACGCCGCGATCCGCAGACCGGTACCGGAGAGCAGGTCGTCCGGCAGGGAGTAGCCGGCGAAGCCCTCGAGGATGCCGAGGATGAGCAGGCCGACACCGATCAGCCAGTTGACCTCACGCGGCTTGCGGTAGGCACCGGTGAAGAACACCCGCATCAGGTGCACGATGATCGACGCGACGAAGATCAGCGCGGCCCAGTGGTGGATCTGGCGGAAGACCAGGCCCGCCCGGGTGTCGAAGCTGATGTCGAGGGTCGACGCGTAGGCCCGGCTCATCTCCACGCCCTTGAGCGGGACGTACGAGCCGTTGTAGATGACCTCGGTGTTCGACGGGTCGAAGAACAGCGTGAGGTAGATGCCGGTGAGCAGCAGGATGACGAAGCTGTAGAGCGCGATCTCCCCGATCATGAACGACCAGTGGTCGGGGAAGACCTTGTTCAGGTTGCGCCGCAGCCCGGCCTGCGTGCCGAACCGTTCGTCGGCCGCCCGGTTGAGTTTGCGGACCGGACCGGGCCGCTTGACGAAGTCCGGTGGGGCTGCGGTTGTCATGAGCGCTCCCAGAAGGCGGCACCGACAGGCTCGTCATAGTCACCGTTGCGGGCGTACAGGTACCCCTCCGCGTCCGCGGCGATGGCCAGCTGCGGCAGCGACCGGCTCGCCGGGCCGAAGATCGCCCGGCAGCCGTCCAGCACGTCGAAGACCGACTGGTGGCACGGGCAGAGCAGGTGGTGGGTCTGCTGCTCGTAGAGGCTCACCGGGCAACCGGCGTGCGAGCAGATCTTCGAGTAGGCGACGTGGCCGTCGACCGACCAGTTCTCCCGGCCCTTGCGCGGCCGGTCGACCCCCGGTGGCAGCCGGATGAGAATGGTGGTGCTGTCCGCCTTGGTCTGGACGTCGGTCTTCGCGTCGTAGGACACCTGACCACTGGCACCGGTGACCGGAACGGCCGGGAAGACCGTCTCGATTCCACCGATGGACACATCTCCCAGTTTGACGTACCGACCCTCTTCCGTCACCAGCCGGGCGCCCTTGACCCAGGACGTGTGGTCAAGCTTCTTGCCGGGCTTGGCGTTGGTGAGGTTCAGCAGCGGCACCACGACCAGCCCACCGAGCACCGTGCTCGCCCCGAGCAGGGTGCGGCGCAGCAGCGGGAAGCGGGTCAGGCCGGTGTCGGCGAAGCCGTCGGCGACCTCCGCCTCGGTGACCGCGATCTCCTCCTTGCTGGAGGTGAACTCGTGGCGCTCCTGGACGGCGTGGTCGTGCGGCATGAGCCGCTTGGCCCACAGGATCAGGCCGATGCCGAGTCCGCCGACCGCGATGCCCAGGGCGGAGCCCAGGCACGGGGTGTAGTACTCCTTGTGCTTGTCACCGACGAAGTTCGTGATGACGAAGCCGACCGTGCCGACCACCGAGACCATGAACCACAGCGCGATCACACGCTCGGCTCGCCGCTCGGCGCGGCGGTCATGGTCCTCGGCCCGCGGGGGGGGGGGGGGGGGCCCCCCCCGGCCCGGGGCGGGCCCCCCGGGGGGGGCGCGGGCCGCGGCGGCGGCGCGGCGCCCGGCGGGGGTGGCCTGATGCCGGTGCGGATGCTGGCCGTGCACTACCCGCACTGGCCGGTCGTGGCCGCTGGATTCGCGGCGGGGGTGCCCGCCGCGGTGCTGGCCAGCGGGCGGATCGTGGCGGCGACGCCGGCCGCCCGGCGGCTGGGCGTCCGGCCGGGGCAGCGGCGCCGGGAGGCCCAGGCCCGCTGCCCGGAGATCACCCTCGTGGCGCAGGACCCGGGTCGCGCCGCCCGTGTCTTCGAACCCGTGGTGGGCGCCGTCGAAACGGTGATCCCCGGGGTGGAGGTGCGTGCGGCCGGTACCTGTGTCGTCCCGGCTCGTGGCGCCGCCCGGTACTTCGGGGGAGACCGGGCCGCGGTCGAGCAGGTCCGCCGGGCCCTGGCCGCGGCCTGGCCGGCCGTCGTCAGCCAGGCCGCCGCGCCCGGGCCGGGCACACCGACGGAGGCCGGTGCCGAGGTCGGTGTCGGTGCCGAGGTCGAGGTCGGTGCCGAGGTCGAGGTCGGGATCGGCGTGGCCGACGGGCCGTTCGCGGCGGAGATCGCCGCGCGTACCGATGCCATCGTCGCGCCCGGTGGCACCCCGGCCCTGCTCGCCCCGCTACCCGTGGAGCTGCTGGGCGACGCCGATCTCGTCGATCTTCTGCGCCGGCTTGGTCTGGAGACGCTGGGCAGCTTCGCGGCGCTGCCCGCCGCCGACGTCGCTGAGCGGTTCGGTCCGGCCGGCTCGTGGGCGCACACCCTCGCCCGCGGCGCCGACCCCCGGGCCGTCACACCCCGGGAGCCGTCCGTCGACCTCGGGGTCGCCATCGCCTTCGACCCTCCGGCCGGCCAGGTCGAGCAGGCCGCCTTCGCCGCCCGCCGCCTCGCCGAGGAGGTCCACGAACTACTGCGCGCCGCCGGGCTCGCCTGCACCGGCATCCAGATCGAGGCGGAGACCGACCGCGGCCAACGGCACACGCGGATCTGGCGCCACGACGGCCCGCTGTCCGCCGCGGCCACCACTGACCGGGTCCGCTGGCAGCTCGACGGCTGGCTGACCAGCACGGCCCTGTCCGCGCCACCTGGATCGGTGCCTGAGGGTCAGGTGGAGATCCAGGCGGGGCTGGTGCGGCTGCGGATCGAACCGGTGGGGCTGGTGCCAGCCGAGGGTCGCCAACTCGGCCTGTGGGGGGAGCCGGGCGCGGCCGCGGCCCGCGTCGCGCGCGCCCTCACCCGGGTGCAGGGGCTGCTCGGCCCGCAGGCGGTGCTCACCGCGGTCGTCGAGGGCGGGCGTGACCCCGCCGACCGGGTTCGGCTGGTCCCCTGGGGGGAGCCCCGGGCGGCCGCTGGCCTGGATCGGCCGTGGCCCGGGACGCTGCCGGCGCCCGCCCCGACCCTGGTGCACCGCCCGGCGCTCGCGGCCGACGTGCTGGACGAGGCCGGCGAGCGGGTGCGGGTCAGCGGCCGCTGCACGGTGACGGCACCTCCCGCGCGGCTGACGATCGGGGCGGAACCACCCCGGGCGGTCACCGGCTGGGCCGGGCCCTGGCCGGTCGACGAACGGTGGTGGGAGTCGGGGGCGCGGCGCCGGGCCCGCTTCCAGCTGCGCGTGGCGGACGGCGGTGGATACCTGCTCGCCCTGGTGGGCGGCCGATGGTGGGTGGAGGCCTCCTATGACTGATCCCAGCGCACCGGGCCTTCGCGAGCCGAACCGTGGGGCGCCCGGTGGCCCGCCGGCGACAGGCTCTCGGCTGGTCGAGCCGGACGGCGGGGACGCCCCGGCCTGGTCGCGTCGACGCACGCCCTGTCAGCCGCCGAGCACGGGACTGCCCGGCCCGGCTGGTCCCCAGGTGGCCTACGCGGAGCTGCACTGTCACTCCGCGTTCAGCTTCCTCGACGGGGCGAGTCAGCCCGAGGATCTGGTGGAGGAGGCGGTGCGGCTCGGGCTCACCGCGTTGGCGCTGACCGACCACGACGGGCTCTACGGGGTCGTCCGGTTCGCCGAGGCGGCCCGGGCGGTGGGGCTGCCCACCGTGTTCGGCGCGGAGATCTCCCTCGACGCGAGTGCCGCCCGTGCCGGGCAGGCCGACCCGGGTGGGGATCATCTGCTCGTCCTCGCACGTGATCCCGAGGGTTACCGGCGGCTGTCCGGTCTGCTCTCCGACGCCCACCTGGCCGGCGGGGAGAAAGGCCGGCTGGTGGCCCGGCCCGAGCGGTGCGCGCAGGCGGCCGGTGGCCACTGGCAGGTGCTCACCGGCTGCCGCAAGGGCACGGTCGCCCGGGCGCTCACCCGCGGCGGGCCACCGGCGGCCGGCATCGCCCTGGCCGAACTGGTGGCCCTGTTCGGCCGGGAGAACGTGGCTGTGGAGATCACCGACCACGGCCATCCACACGAGTCGGATCGCAACGACGCCCTCGCCGAGCTCGCCCAGGCCGCGAGGTTGCCTCTGGTGGCCACCGGCAACGTCCACTACGCGGTGCCCGGCGCGGCCCGGCTCGCCGCGACGATGGCCGCGGTGCGGGCCCGGCGCAGTCTCGAGGAGATGGACGGCTGGCTGCCGGCGGCCGGCACCGCGCATCTGCGTTCGGGCGCGGAGATGGCAGCCCGGTTCGCCCGGTACCCCGGCGCGGTGGAACAGGCCGCGCGCCTCGGTGCGGCCTGCGCCTTCGACCTGCACCTGGTCGCACCGAAACTGCCCGACTTCCCCGTCCCGCCAGGACACACCGAGGCCAGCTGGCTACGGCTGCTGACCATGCAGGGCGCGGCGCGCCGTTACGGTCCACCCGGTCGGGAACGGGTCGCCGGCGCCTACGAGCAGCTCGCCCACGAACTGACCCTGATCGAGCGGCTCGGTTTCCCCGGCTACTTCCTGATCGTCCACGACATCGTGGAGTTCTGCCGACGGCACCGCATCCTCTGCCAGGGGCGGGGGTCGGCGGCCAACTCCGCGGTCTGCTTCGCGCTCGGTGTCACCGGGGTCGACGCGGTCTCCTACGGCCTGCTCTTCGAGCGGTTCCTCGCCCCGGAACGGGACGGCCCGCCCGACATCGACCTGGACATCGAGTCCGGGCGGCGGGAGGAGGTGATCCAGTACGTCTACCGGCGCTACGGGCGTTCCCGGGCCGCGCAGGTCGCCAACGTGATCACCTATCGGCCGCGGTCGGCGGTCCGGGATGTGGCTCGGGCCCTGGGGTTCTCCGCCGGCCAGCAGGACGCCTGGTCCCGTCAGCTGGACCGGTGGTCCCTGCCCGCCCAGGGCGGCGCCGAGCGGGAACACGACATCCCCTCCGCCGTGACCGGGCTGTCCGAGCAGCTCCAGGGGTTCCCCCGACATCTGGGCATCCACTCCGGTGGCATGGTGATCTGTGACCGGCCGGTCGGCGAGGTGGTGCCGGTCGAGTGGGCCCGGATGCCCGGGCGCACCGTCATCCAGTGGGACAAGGACGACTGCGCGGCCGCCGGCCTGGTCAAGTTCGACCTGCTCGGGCTCGGCATGCTCGCGATGCTGCACAGGGCGTTCGACCTCATCCGCGACCATCACGGGCGGGACCTGGACCTGTCGTCCATTCCACCGGAGGACCCCGCCGTCTACGACATGCTCTGCGCGGCCGACTCCCTTGGGGTGTTCCAGGTGGAGAGCCGCGCGCAGATGGCGACGCTGCCCCGGCTGCGGCCCCGCCGGTTCTACGACCTGGTGATCGAGGTCGCGCTGATCCGCCCCGGCCCGATCCAGGGCGGCTCGGTGCACCCCTACCTTCGCCGGCGAGACGGCACCGAGGGGGTGGCCTATCCGCATCCGCTGCTGCGGCGCAGCCTGGCCAGGACCCTCGGCGTCCCGCTGTTCCAGGAACAGCTCATGCAGATGGCGATCGACATCGCCGGGTTCTCCCCGGCCGAGGCGGACGAGCTGCGGCGGGCGATGAGTGCCAGACGGTCCGCGCGGCGCATCGAAGGGCTACGGGGTCGGCTCTACGCCGGAATGGCGGCCAGCGGCATCACCGGTGCACTCGCGGACGATCTTTACGCCAAGCTGTCCGCCTTCGCGAACTTCGGGTTTCCCGAGAGTCACTCGGTGAGTTTCGCGCTGCTCGTGTACGCCAGCTCCTGGGTGAAGCTCTACTACCCGGCGGTGTTCTGCGCCGCGCTGCTCAACGCGCAACCGATGGGTTTCTACTCGCCGCAGAGCCTCGTCGCCGACGCCCGCCGGCACGGGGTCGAAGTGCTGCGACCCGACCTCAACGCCTCGGCGGCGCGGGCGAGCCTGGCCGGGGAGCCACCGCGGGTCCGGCTGGGGCTCGCCGGGGTCCGGCGGGTGGGGGAGGCGCTCGCACGGCGCGTCGTCGAACGTCGCGTGGTCGACGGTCCCTACGCGGATATGGCCGATCTGGTCCGTCGGATCGGGGTGTCCGTCGACCAGCTGGAGGCGCTGGCCACCGCCGGCGCGTTCGGCTGCTTCGGGCTGACCCGCCGCGAGGCGCTGTGGGCGGCGGGCGCGGTGGCACAGGCCCGGCCGGACCGGCTCGACGGCATGGTCTTCGGCGCCGACGTCGGCGCGGTCACGCCCTACCTGCCGGGGATGACCGAGGTCGAGGAGTCGGTGGCCGACCTGTGGGCGACCGGGATCACCACCGAGGGCTACCCGACCCGGTTCCTGCGGGAACGCCTCGCCGCCCGGGGAGTGACCACCGCCGTCGACCTGCGGGCCGTGCTCGCCGGCCGGCGGGTGCTCGTCGCCGGCGTCGTCACCCACCGGCAGCGTCCCGCGACCGCCGCCGGGACCACCTTCGTCAACCTGGAGGACGAGACCGGCCTGGTGAACGTGATCTGCTCGCCGGGTCTGTGGACCCGCCACCGCACGGTGGCACGGACCGCGACCGCCCTTGTCGTGCGAGGACGCGTCGAACGGGCGCAGGACGTGGTCAACGTGATCGCCGAGCGGATGTGGCCGCTGTCGGTCTCCGTTCCCCGCCAGTCCCGGGACTTCCGATGATCCAGATGTCGGCGGCCAGCGCGCTGTGTCACTATCGCTCACTATCAGTCAGCCATCTGGGTGCTGTCGGTGACGAGGCGGGAGTGCGTCGATGCGGGATGTACGGGTGCTGCGCGAGGTACGCATCCTCCGGGACACGCGGATCTCCCAGAACGCACGGGTGCTGCGGCACGCCTGGGGGCTCTCGGTCCTGGGCCTGTCGATCGGCGGGCTCGCGGTGGGCGTCGCGATCGGCCTCACCGTCGGCCGCTGATCCTGCCGTCCAGTGCAGCCCTGCCGTCCAGTGCAAGCCCTGCCGTCCAGTGCAAGCCCGTCGCCGTACCGCGAGCAGGAGTCGACACATGATCGAGGAGCTCGTGGCGGCATCCGATGCCAGCCTCGGTGACAGCGGAGCCGACCTGCGACAGGCGGCGATCTGGCCGGGAGTCTGGGCCCTGCTGTCCACCTGCGGGGTGCCGAGGCCACTGATCGTGGACGCCGGCGGCGGCAGCGGGGGATTCGCCGTACCGATCGCGGCGGCCGGATATCCGGTGATCGTTGTCGACCCGTCCCCGGACGCGCTCGCCGCGCTGCGGCTGCGAGCGGCCGAACGCGGCCTCGGTCACCAGATCACCGCGGTGCAGGGCGACCTCGGCGACCTGGGCGACCTCGTCGGGGTGGGTCGGGCTGACGTGCTGCTGTGCCACTCGGTTCTCGACGTCGTGGACGATCCGGCGGCCGCGCTCGCCCAGGCGCTGCGGGTGCTGCGGCCAGGCGGAACGCTCAGCCTGCTGGTCGCGGGGCAGGGCGCCGCGGTGCTGCACCGGGTGCTCGCCGGGCGGATCGACGAGGCGTTCGCGGTGTTCACCGGGGAGCTGGGACGGGCTCCCCGGCCATCCCGGCGCTTCAGCGTGGCCGACGCCGTCGCGCTGGTGCGCAGAGCCGGTGGGGAGGTGACGGATGTGCACGGAGCGCGGATCTTCACCGATCTGGTGCCCGGGGAACGGCTGAGCGACCCGCGGGTGGTCGAGAGCCTGCGCCGTCTGGAACTCGCCGCCGCCCGGCACGAGTCGTACCGGGATCTCGCCGCCCACCTGCACGTCCTCGCGCGCCGCCCGGCTCGACAGCCCCACATCGATGATCATGAATGAGGGGTGCGTGGGGGCGGGTGGCGCCGCGCGGGAGAGCACCATTGCGGACCGTGACCCGCTCCCGGACCCCGCACGAGCCCACCGACGTCACCCGAACGGTGCACGCCACCGACGTCGACCTCGACCAGGGGCCGTCTGGTGACGGATATCGCACCGGGGTGGTGCTCCCGGCGGTGCGGTTACTCGGTGTGCGCGCCGGCAACCTCGTGGCGGCCGGGATGCCCGGGCGCCAGCTCCGCCTCGGTGAGCGTCCCGCCGGCTGGGCGGAGCTGGACCAGGTCACCGACCGGGCCCGGGCACGCTTCGGTGCGGCCGCCCTCGGACCCGTCTCGCTGCTCAACAGGCCAGGGCTTCAACAGGCCAGGGCTTCAACAGGCCAGGGCTGGCTGGCGGGCCCGCGACGCCACGCCGGTCGGGCGCGTCCGGCCGGCGCGAGCAAGCATGAACGGCACGGCTGCGGGCATCGCAGGAAGGGAAGGGAATCGCGCGGTTCCGGCCGGCATGACGGGTTGCCTACCGCCGCCGCCCCGGCATGCCTATTCTTGGTTGTGCGGACCCGTCACTGCGGGTCTGAGGTCGTGGGAGGAGCGTCGATGCCGCTCTCGGAGAACGAGCAGCGCCTGCTGGAGCAGATCGAGCGCGCTCTCGTCGAGGATGATCCGAAGTTCGCCAGTGCAGTCAGGTCGACGGAGCCCCGCACCTATCTGTTGCGCCGGGTGCGCCGCAGTGCGTTCGTCTTCCTGCTCGGGCTTGTGGTTCTGGTCGTCGGCGTGGTGCTCAACCAGGTGCCGCTCACGGTGATTCTGGGCATCCTCGGGTTCGCGATGATGCTGCTCGCAGCCCTGCGCGGAGCCGCCGATCTACGGCGGATCAGCGGTCGGGAGACCGGCGGGCGTCGTCCAGTGGCCCGTGGGCGCGGCGGGAAGTCGCGGCCCCGCACCAGGGCGCCGTTCATGGAGCGCGTCGAGGAGCGTTGGCGTCGCCGCTGGGAGGACCGCCCCTGAGCATCCGCTCCGTGGCATGTCGGACATCGGCGGTACAGCCGTCGGCGTCCGGGTGGTTCGGCGATGGCTGGCGCGTGGTCATGTCCGCGCTGGCTCCCGGTGGCGACCCGCGTCGATCAGCGGCGGGAGCTGATGGCTGGTTCTGGGCGGCCGATGTCCGACTCGTCCGGATGGTGTGGGTCGATCGGCGCGGGAGGCTCCTCGGTCGGGATACCAGCGTCCGGGGTGGGCGAGGCGGCGGGTCGCGGCGCGCGGTACAGCACGGACGCTGGTGCCAGGCGGGCCATGATGCGGCGTGCGCGGGGGGCGATCGACCACAGCGTGTCCGATGCGATCAGCACATCCCTGGTGATCTCGGCCGGCGGGGGTGGGCTGGCGAGTTCCTGCGGAGCGTAGCGGGCGCGTTCCTCGGCGGCCGCGAGTCGTCCGAGTGCCTCGCGGGCTTGGGCGTATCGGAGAGACGGTGCGGCGTCCGGGGTCAGGTCGTCGTCCGGGCCGGGCTCGTCAGGGGCGGGGGAACCGCTGATGGCGGGGGAGTCCTTGGCGCGCACGGGTCCGCCGCCGGGGGTGGGTTCGGCGTCGAGGTAGCTGCTCAGGCGGGCGACGCCGGTTCGGGGGGAGTCGCTCGGGCGGATCGTCACGCCCAGATCCGCGGCGACGTCGAGCAGTTCCGACCAGGCGTCGTGTACCTGGTCGACCGAACCATGCGCACCGGCGCCGGAAGCGGCGTCGGCACCGCCGGCATGGCGGCCTGGACGCAGTCGGGTGCGGCGGCGGCGTAGCCGGATCAACCCGGGCACCGCCAGCGCGAGCAGCACCGGGCCGGCGGCGACGAGCAGCACGATCGCCCACCAGGGGAAGCCGCCGCCGGTCGCGCGGTGGGGAGCGTCGGCGGCGGTGTCGGACGCGCCATCGGTGGCGGTGGCGGTGGGAGCCGCGCTCGGGTCCTGCCCGCTACCGGTGCTGGGATCCGGTTCGGGGGCGACCTGGGTCTGCGGGCCGGGCGCCAGCGCCGCGTCCGGGTCCTCGACGCCGGCGGGGGCGTAGGACGGGGCGGTGGTCGCACCGTCAGCGCGGCGGGTCGGTTCGAAACCGAGCCAGCCCACCGACGGGAACCAGACCTCGGGCCAGGCGTGCGCCTGCCGGTTGGTGACCAGGTAGGTGCCGTCCGGCTGCTGTTCACCTGGTACGAAGCCGATCGCGACCCGCGCGGGTATCCCCATCATCCGCACGAGCACCGTCATCGCCGAGGCGAACTGTTCGCAGTAGCCGCGGTGGGTGTCGAACAGGAACGCGGCGAGTGCGCCGTCCTGGGTGGTGGGTGCGCCCTGCAGGTCGTAGGTGAACGTGGGGCCACGCAGGTACTCCTGGATGGCGTAGACCTTCTCGTAGGTGGTGGCGGCACCCTGGGTGAGGGTGGCGAGCAGGGTGCGCAGCCGGCCGTCGAGGTTCGCCGGCAGCAGCGTGTCGACGGCCAGGTCCGCGGGCACACGGCCGTTGGAGCTCAGCAGCTGCGCCCGGGTCGGATCCGCACTGACCGCCTCGACCTGGTAGCGCACACCGGCCGTCGAGGTGCGGGTCGAGAAGATGGTGCCGGTCGGATCGGCGAGCCGCCAGTCGCCGACCAGGCCCTTGATCTTCGTCGGGATACCGGGAACTGGCAGGTACAGCTCGTTGAACCGGTCGCTGATCGTGACCTCGGCGCTGGCGATGCTGGTAGTCCCACCAAGCTGTGGTTTCGGGAGGCCCTCGCTCACCCGGTCGTCGCGGGTGGCGTTGAGCGCCCGCAGGGTGAACAGCTGGCCGTCGAAGTTCTCCAGCGCGGTCAGCCGCAGGTAGCGGGGAGTCTCGGTGCGCACACGCAGCAGCGGGATGGTGGCGTCGGCGTGCAGCTGCTGGCTGACCGAGACGATCGGCTGGACGACACTGGCCGAACTCGGGCCGTCACCAGCGCCGTAGCCGCTGCGCCGTGAGACCAGCCCGGAACCGTCCAGCGACGGCAGTGCCAGCGGCAGCGTGACCGCGACGACCAGCGCGGCCAGCGAAACCCCGAGGGCCGTCACGGCCACCCGGGGGCGCGGCGGTTCACCGGCCGACCCGTCGGCGCCGGCCCCGGTGGACGTGGCCACGGGGCGGCCCCACCGGCCGATGGCGAGTCGTCCATCCAGCAGGAGCAGGGCGACGAAGCTCACCGCGCCGAGGCCGAACGCCAGCGCGCCGACCCCGCCCGGCAGGATCGCCGCCGACACGGCGTACAACGCCAGCAGCGGCAGCCCGCCGAGGGTCGGCCGTTCCAGGGTCACCACGATCAGCTCGACGAGCATGGTGGTCAGATAGACGCCGAGCACGATGAGCACGACCAGACCCGGCCGGTGCGGGACGGGTGTGGCCAGCCGCGAGATGTCCGAGCTGCCGTCAGCGATGAGGTCGCGCAGGGTGCTTACGGTCAGCGGGGTCGGGATCAGCCCGAGCAGCGCCGTGCCACGGGCGCAGAGCAGGGTGACCGTCACGGCCAGGCCGGCGAGGCTGATCACCAACCCGGCCACGGTGGGCAGCCGCAGCAGCCGGCTCACCGTCGCGGTCACCACGGCGACGAGCACCGCGATCACCACCGGGACCAGCCACCAGCGGGTGCCGTCGAACAGCCGGGACAGCGCACTGGACGACAGCAGACAGGCCACCGTGGTGACCGCGGTGGGCGCGAAGCGACGGTTCACCTGCCCACCGCCGCGCCGCGCAGCCCCGGAACCGCCGGGGCACCCCGCCCGGGCGACACGCCCGGCCCGATCGCACCGTCACGACCGGCCGCGACACCCCGGCCGGGGAGATCACCCGGGCGGCCAGGCCCACCCGTACCGCCCGCACCGGTAGCCGTGGCGCCGAGGCGACCGCTCGCCGCCGCCGGACCGCGGGCAGTGCCACCGGCGCCCGGCCACAGGGCGGCCAGCCGCGCCCCACGTGGGGCGACGAGCACCGCCCAGCCGGCCCGCGACAGAACC
This sequence comes from Frankia sp. AgPm24, assembly GCF_023243055.1. NCBI lineage: Bacteria > Bacillati > Actinomycetota > Actinomycetes > Frankiales > Frankiaceae > Frankia > Frankia sp. AgPm24. The sequence goes on from NZ_JALKFW010000169.1 coordinate 27,823, forward strand.
CCGCGCACCGCGACCAGGTCGCCGGCCGCCGATTCGGGTGCGGCGCCGGGATCCCAACTGGTCACGTCGACGAGGACGGCGATGGCCGGGGCGCCGGTCGGACGCAGCCCGCACAGCGCCGTGGCCAGCGTGGAATCGGCGTGCCCCAGCACCGCCACGATCATGCCGCCCTGGCCGGCACCGGCGCCGGGACGCCGCGCCGCGGCCAACGCCGGACGCAGGGACGCCGTCTGCGCCGGGGACAGCGTGGACAACTCGTCGAGCAGGCCGGACAGGGCCGTGCCGGCGATCGTCGTGACCGGGCCACGGTCGGTGATCAGCCGGACGCGATGCCCGCCGCGGGCCAGGTGCATCCCGATGCCGCCGACGGCGCCGATCGCCCATTCGAACGCGTCCGACCCGGGGGCGCCGGTGAAGCCGGGGGAGCCGGGCCACGCCCGGGCCCGGGAATCCAACAGCAGGGTGGCGGCGCTGGTGTGCGGATGCTCCTCCCGGCGGACCATCATCTCGCCGGAGCGGGCGGTCGTCTTCCAGTGCACCCGGCGCAGGTCATCGCCCGGCCGGTAGGGACGGGTGGTGGTCTCGTCCTCCCCGACGAGGCCGCTGACGCGACGCTGCTCGGCCCGCTGGCTCGCCGACCCGCGGGGCAGCGCGCGGGGCAGCCGCTCCAGCGCCGGGGCGACGACCAGCTCGTCCAGGCTGCGGAAGCTACGGGTCAGTTCGCACAGGCCGAACGGGTCGCCCAGGCGGATCGCCATCGGGCCGATCTGGTAACGCCCGCGGGTCGTCGCCCGCAGCGCGTAGGTCAGGTCACGGCGGCCACCCGGTTCGATCCGGTCGAGGACGAACCGCGCCCCGCCGCCGAGCCCGGAACCGGCGGTGTCCTCCACGAACAGCACCGAGGACGCCGAGCGGCTGACGTTCTCCAACTGGATGCGCACGGCCACCCGGTCACCGGCGGTGACCCGACGTGGTTCGAGGCGCCGGGTGCACGACAACCGGTACCGGGTGCGGCACACCACGGCCGCCGCGAGGATCGGCAGGCAGGCCAGCAGAATCCCGATGCGCAGCAGATCCTGCTCGCCGAGCAGGACGGCGGACACCACGCAGGCGGCTCCGGCCGCCAGAAACGAGCGGCCCCGGATCGTCAGGCCGCGTAGCGCCGCGACAAAATCCCGCACACGCAGCTCTAACGACCGTGGCGCAGCGGGCGTGCCCCGCCGGGCCGGACAACGGGCACCCGATCCAGAATGTCGGCCAGAATACGGCCGCATACCTCGGTGGCCGGCTCACCGGAAAGCAGGATCTCCGGATGGGCCAGCAGCCGGTGGGCCAGCACCGGAATCGCCATCTCCTGGACGTCGTCGGGTAGGACGAAGGCCCGCTGGTCGAGGGCGGCCCGCGCCCGGGCGGTGCGGATGAGGTGCAGCGCCGCCCGCGGGGAGGCGCCGAGCGACACATCAGGATGCGCGCGGGTGGCGCCGACCAGATCGACGATGTACTGGCGTACCTCGGGGGAGACGTGCACCGTGCGAACCAGGGCGACGAGCCGGATGATCTCGGCGGCGTCGGTGACCGGGGTGACGCCGGTCAGCGGATTGTTGCTGCCGTGCGAGTCGAGCATCGCCATCTCGGCGGCGGGTGACGGGTAGCCCATCGAGATACGGGCGGTGAAACGGTCGCGCTGGGCCTCGGGAAGCGCCCGGGTGCCTTCCATCTCCACCGGGTTCTGGGTGGCGATCACCATGAACGGCGGTTCGAGCCGGTAGGTGACGCCGTCGACGGTGACCTGGTGCTCCTCCATGCATTCGAGCAGGGCCGACTGCGCCTTGGGCTCGGCCCGGTTGATCTCGTCGCCGACGACGATGTTCGCGAACACCGGGCCGGGCCGGAACTCGAAGTCGCGGGTGCCCTGGTTGTAGACGCTCACGCCGGTGACGTCACCGGGCAGCAGATCCGGCGTGAACTGGATGCGGCGCACCCGGGCATCGATGGAACGGGCCAGGGCCTTGGCCAGCATCGTCTTGCCGACGCCGGGCACATCCTCGATGAGCAGGTGGCCTTCGGAGAGCAGCACCACGAGCGCGGTGGTGATCACCTCGCCCTTGCCGTCGATGACGGTCTCGACCGAGGCGCGCACGCGCCCGGCCACCTCGGCGAGATGACCGATGTCGGTCACCGGGTCACGCCAGTGACGCAGACCAGGATCGGTCACCACCAGTGTCCCCCTCCGGGAGTCGGTCGTTCGGGTGTCGATGCGTTCGGGCGCGCGTTCGGGTGCCGAGACCGTGAGGGGCTCGGCACCGGGCGGCACCGCCCGCGAGCGTCTCGTCACCGGTCGGCGCGCGGCTTGTTCGGGCAGTGCCCGTTTCTTTTGAGTGTGACATCCGCAGGTCCGCCGCAGGAGACGGTGGTCGCGGAATCTCACGTCCTCGCGCTTGTGTACGGACAGCCGCCGGACGGACTCGACCGACGCCCACAGATCGGTGCCGGGTTGGTACGGGGTTGGTCGGGGCCCCCGGGCGGGGGTCACCCACCCGTGCCGGAGGCGTTCCACCGACGTGCGATCTGGTCGACCGAGGCGTTGCAGGTAGAGCCTGTTTCTGTCTGGTTTTCGCGGTTTATACCACCCCGTAACAGGGCATAGCAGGCGCCCGCTGATGGAGTGTTCCTGGTGGGTTGGCGCGGGGTGTCGAGGGAGCGTTGGGTGGGGGGTAGTGGAGTAGAGTGGCGCGCAGTGGGGGGCATCAGCGTGCAGATGGGCCTGCGGATGGGTTCTGTAGGTGAGCCCAGCGGGTGGGCCTGGCGGAAGGGCCCGGCGAACGGGTCCTGCGGATGGGTCCGGCGGCCGGTTCTGGGCTGTCGGGCGCTGTCCTCCCGGTAAGTGGTCGTGGCAGGGAGGTCGAGGGCGCCGTGTTCCTCGGCAGTCACACGCCGCGGCTGGATGACAAAGGGCGGTTGACGCTGCCCGCGAAGTTCCGGGACGAGCTGGAAGGGGGGCTGGTGATCACCAAGGGTCAGGAACGCTGCCTGTATGTCTTTCCGATGGCGGAGTTCACCCGGATCAGCGAGTCCCTGCGCACAGCTCCGGTAACCGCCAAGGCGTTGCGTGACTACAGCCGGATCTTCTTCTCGTCCGCCGCTGACGACGTACCCGATCGGCAGGGGCGAATCACCATTCCCGGCCCGCTGCGCGCCTATGCGGGTTTGGTCCGAGAGTGCGTCGTCAACGGTGCGAACACCAGGGTCGAGGTGTGGGATGCCACGCGTTGGCAGACCTACCTGGACAGCCAGGAGGAATCGTTCGCCGAGCTGTCCGAGGAGGTCCTGCCCGGAGTGATCTGAGTCGTCCTGGGCCGCGCGTGTCGCGGTCCGCCCGGCCCGCCTCCCGTTCACCTTCACCGGCCGCCTCTTCCCCGGCGACCGGCGCCAGGTGGGCGTGGAAGCCCTCACGCACAGCTGAAGAAGACGAGGTTCACGAGCGGTCGAGGGAGGCTCAGCACTGAACGCGATGCACACGCCTGTGCTGACCGACCGGGTACTCGATCTGCTCGCCCCGGCCCTGACCATGCCGGGTTCCGTGGTGGTGGACGCGACCGTGGGTCTTGGTGGGCACACCGCCGCGCTGCTCGAACGGTTCCCCGAGCTCCAGGTGATCGGGCTCGACCGCGACCCGGAGGCGCTCGCGCGCAGCCAGGCCCGCCTGGATGTCGTCGCCGGCGGCCGGTTCCGGCTGGTCCAGGCCGTCTACGACGAGATCGGCGAGGTGCTGGCGCGCCTGGGTCGGGCCTCCGTGCGCGGAGTGCTGTTCGACCTCGGGGTGTCGTCCCTGCAACTCGACACCGACGAACGCGGTTTCGCCTACTCCCGGGACGCCCCGCTGGACATGCGGATGGACGGCGGTGAGAGCGGCGGGCAGACCGCGGCCGACATCCTCAACCATTACGACGCCGCGGCCCTCGCCCGCGTTCTGCGGGTCTACGGCGAGGAGCGGTTCGCCCGACGCATCGCCGAGGCGGTCGTGCGAGCCCGCGCCGACGCGCCGTTCACCACCTCGGCCCGCCTGGTCGACCTGGTCCGCGACGCGATTCCGGCGCCGGCCCGGCGCACCGGCGGCAACCCGGCCAAACGCACCTTCCAGGCACTGCGCATCGAGGTCAACACCGAGCTGGACGTCCTGGCCCGGGCGCTGCCCGCGGCCTTCGATGCCCTCGACGTCGGCGGGCGTGTGGTGGTCCTGTCCTACCACTCGCTGGAGGACCGGATCGTCAAGCACCAGCTGGCGCCGTACGCGCAGACGCTGGTCCCGCCGGACATGCCGGTGATCCCGGCGGGTGCCGCGCCCCGGCTGCGCTGGCTGACCCGAGGTGCCGAACCCGCGAGCGAAGCAGAGAAGTCCGACAACCCGCGGGCGGCCTCCGTCCGACTACGGGCCGCCGAACGTACGGCCCCGAACCCGGGTCAGGCCCGGCCCACCATCGGAGGTGCATCGTGACCGCCACCGCGCAGCCGCTTTCCCGCGACGATCGCGCTGCCCGTCCGGCCTCCTCCGGTCGCGCCGCCACCTCGGGCCGGTCCGGTTCGACTGGTCGTACCGGTTCGTCGGGGCGGGCGGGTTCGGCCGGTCGCGCCCGGTCCGCGGCGACCCGGTCGGCCGAGGAACCGCCGGCGGGCCCACCGATCCCGCCGGGTCGCGCCGCGTCGATGCGGACCGCGGCACCGGCCCGCTCGGCCGCCGCGACCGCTCCCGTCCTCGAGCCGGCACCGCGACGCGCACCCGTGCGGGTGCGGCTCACGGTCGTGCGGCCGGCGCCGCCGGGAGCCCGCAAGGGTCCTTTCGTCTTCCTGCTGCTCATACTGCTCGGCGCCGGGCTGCTCGGGCTGCTGCTGCTCAACCTGGCGCTGATGGAAGGCTCCTTCCAGGAGTCCAAGCTGCGCACCCGGGCGGCGTCGCTCGCGGACGCCCAGCAGGCCCTCATGCTCCAGGCCGACCAGCTCTCCGACCCGGCGGCCCTGGCCGCCGCGGCCGCCCGCGACGGCATGGTGCCCGGTGGCGTCCCGCAGTATGTCGCCCCCGGCTCGCCGCTGCCCACCGGTGCCCGGGTGCTGTCCCGGTCGCCGGAAGGCGGTGCCATCCTCGTGATCGTGCCCGCGCCGGCCGACCAGCAGGCCGCGACACAACAGCCGGCCGCGTCCGATCCGCAGACCACGGCGTCCGAGCCGCAGACCACAGCCGGTCAGCAGACCACAGCCGGTCAGCAGACCACAGCCGGTCAGCAGACCACAGGCGATCCGCAGACCACGGCCGGTCAGCCGGCGGCGGTCGATCCGCGGGACACGACGGCAGCGACCACCGGGACGAGCGCGACCACCGCGGATGCCGCCGCGGCCGGTGGTGACGCCGCCGCGACCGGCGGGCAGGCCGGGCCGGGTGACACCGGACGGTGAGCCCGAGCGAGCGCGGCCCGTCAGGCTCCGACGCCCGCCGCCCATCGGAGGGCAGGACCTCCGGGTCTCGCACGTCAGCCGCGCGCCCGTCGGAATCGGGCAGATCCGCGGCCGGCCGGACGTCGGGCACCCGGGCGTCGACCTCCCGTAGCTCCCAGACCCGTAGCTCGCAGACCCGTAGCTCGCAGACCCGTAGCTCGGTGACCCGTAGCTCGGTGACCCGAGGTGCTGGGGCACGAGGTGCTGGGACGCGCGGGTCCGCAACGCGCGGCGCTGGCACCGGGACCACCGGAAGTCGTGGCGTCGGCGCCCGGGCGTCCCTGCGGGGGGAGTCGTCCCCGCGGGGGTCGGCGACCCGGGGGGCGGTGACGCGGGGCTCGGCGGGTCGGCTGGCTGACGGTCTGCGTGGCGGGGGGCGTCCGGGTGGCGGCCGGCGACCGCCACGGCCGGTGGTGCCGCGGACCTACCGCCTGGGCAGCCCGCGTCGGCGGGTCCGGGTGACGGTCGTGCTCATGGTGGGACTGCTCGGCATTCTCGCGCTGCGACTGACCCAGCTGCAGGGGATCTCCGCGTCGAGGTACGCGGCCCAGGCCGAGGCGCAGCGGCTGCGGGTCATCCCGCTGCCCGCGGCCCGCGGCGCCATCACCGACCGGACCGGGCACACCCTCGCCCAGCACGTCGAGCTGCGTGCCGTCTACGCCAACCCGTCGAACATCAAGAACGTGCCGCTCACCGCGGCCAGGCTCGCCCCGCTGCTCGGCGAGAGCGTCGCGACGCTGACGAAGCGGATGACCACCGACCCGGACGCGGGCGTCAAGTTCGTCTACCTGGCCCGGCGACTCACCCCGCAGGTCGGCGACAAGGTCACCAGACTGGGACTGGCCGGTATCGGGATCACCGAGGAACGCGGGCGCACCTACCCGGGTGGGTCGCTGGCGGCGAACGTCGTCGGATTCATGCGCAGCGGCAAGGGCGACTCCCTCGTCGGCGGTGGCGGCATGGAACTCGAATACGACCAGCAGCTGCGCGGCGCCGACGGCAAACGCCAGCTGATGGCCAACCCGGAGGGCATCGAGATCCCCTCCGGACGTACCTCCCAGACCGATCCGGTGCCGGGTTCGGCGTTGCGGCTCACCCTTGACCGGGACATCCAGTGGAGCGCCCAGAACGCCATCGCCGAGGCCGTTCAGTCGTCCCAGGCGGACGGTGGCACCGTCGTCGTGATGGACCCGCGCACCGGCGACATCCTGGCGATGGCCGACGCGCCCACGTTCGACCCGAACCACATCACCGCCAAGGACACCGCCGCGCTGGGTAACCGGGCCACCCGGGACGCCTACGAGCCCGGCAGCGTCAACAAGGTGATCACGATGGCGGCGGCGCTGGACCAGGGGCTGATCACCGACCAGACACCGGTGACCATCCCACCGTCCATCGTGCGCGGCGGGGTGAGCATCGAGGACTCCGAGAAGCACGGTGTGGAGCACCTGACGACGGCCGGTGTGCTGGCCCGCTCGAGCAACATCGGCACCGTGGAGATCGCCGACCAGGTCGGGCGGGCAGGACTCGAACGGGCGCTGCGGGCCTTCGGTCTCGGCGCCCGGACCGGGCTGCACTTCCCCGGTGAGGGCAGCGGCCTGCTGCCACCCTCGAAGGACTGGTCGGGCAGCCAGGCGGCCACCATCTCCTACGGCCAGGGCATGTCGGCGACCGCCCTGCAGATGGCCTCGGTGTACGCCACGGTCGCCAACGGCGGCGTGCGGGTCACCCCGCGCCTCGTCGACGCCGTCACCGGCCCGGACGGTGTCGTCACCACCGCCGCGCATCCGCCCGGCCAGCGGGTCATCAGCGCGCAGACCGCCTCGACGCTGACCGCGATGCTCGAGACGGTCGCCACCAACGAGGGCACCGCGCCGCTCGCCCAGGTTCCCGGCTACCGGGTCGCCGGCAAGACGGGCACCGCCTACCGGCCCGACCCGGTGCACGGCGGCTACCAGGGGTACACGTCGTCGTTCATCGGGTTCGCCCCGGCCGACGCCCCGCGGGTGGTGGTCGAGGTCGTCCTCGACAACCCGAAGAACGGGTACTACGGCGGGCAGGTCGCCGCGCCGGTGTTCCAGAAGGTGATGAGCTTCGCGTTGACCACCCTCGGGGTGCCGCAGCCGACGACGAAGCCCTCCCCGCTCGTCCTCGACCTTGACCAATAGCCGCGGATGCCCCGCGTGTCCAGGCTCGTTCGGCGAGTCGGGCCCGGGTCCAGGCGTGTCCGGCGCGGGACCACCCCCATGCCCGGGCGCCCGTGCGGATGCCCGTGCCGGCGCCCACTAAGGTCGTCAGCGTGACCTCTCCGGCACCCCGACCGGCCGCCACCGCGCCCTGTGCCCTGGCTGACCTGCGCACGATCCTCGCCGACACCGGCGCGGACGCCGCTTTCGACGCCGTGGCCGTCCTCGGTGTCACCCACGACTCCCGGCAGGTTCGTCCGGGGGATCTGTACGCGGCCCTGCCCGGGGCACATGTGCATGGTGCCCGGTTCGCCGCGCAGGCGTTCGCCGCGGGTGCGGTGGCCGTGCTCACCGATCCCGCGGGCGCCCATCTGATCGCCACCGACAGTGACCGCGATGGTTCGCCGACTCCGACTCCGGCCTCGGCCGCGGGGTCGGCGCCAGTACCGGTGCTGGTGAGCGCCGATCCGCGGCGCGACCTCGCCGCGGTGGCCGCCCGGGTGTACGGCGACCCGTCGGTCCGGCTGCGGCTGCTCGGCGTCACCGGCACGAACGGCAAGACGACGACCGCCTTCCTGCTGGACGCGGGCCTGCGGGCCGCCGGCCACACCACAGGGCTGATCGGCACGGTGGAGACCCGTGTCGGCGCGCAGCGGCTGGCCAGCGCCCACACCACCCCGGAGGCCAGCGATCTGCAGGCGCTGCTGGCGCTGATGGTGGAACGCGGCGTCGACGCCGCCGCGATGGAGATCTCCAGCCACGCGCTGGCCCAGCACCGCGCGGACGCGCTGCACGTCGCCGGTGCGCTGTTCACCAATCTCAGCCAGGATCACCTGGACTTCCATCCGACGATGGAGGACTACTTCGAGGCCAAGGCGACCCTGTTCGCGCCCGGACGCGCCGACGTGGCCGTGATCGGCGTCGCCGACCCGTGGGGCCGCCGCCTCGCCGCCCGCCGCCCGGACGCGATCACCTTCGCCGTCGAGGGCCCGGCGGACTGGACGGTCGCGGAGCTGTCCGCCGGCCCCACCGGCTCGGACCTGGTCGCCCACGGCCCGCACGGCCTGCGGGTGCCGCTGTCGGTGCCGCTGCCCGGCCGGTTCAACGTCGCGAACGCGCTCGGCGCCCTGGCGCTGCTCGTCGCGGTCGGTGTCGACGCGAACCGGGCGGCCGCGGGCATCGGCGCGCTGCCCGGTGTCCCCGGACGGATGGAACGGGTCGAGGCCGGGCAGCCGTTCCTCGCCCTCGTCGACTTCGCGCACACCCCCGACGCGGTGACCACACTGCTGGAGACCGTCCGGCCGCTGGTGAAGGGCCGCCTGATCACCGTGCTCGGCTGCGGCGGTGACCGGGACCGTGGCAAACGTCCGCTGATGGGTGAGGCCGCCGCGACACTCGCCGACCTCGCGATCCTGACCAGTGACAACCCGCGCTCCGAGGACCCGGCGGCCATCCTGGCCGAGATGCTCGCCGGTGTTCCCGCGCACCTGCGGGTGGACAGTCGCGTCCTGGTGCGGCCGGACCGGTCCGCCGCCATCGCCGCCGCGGTGGCCGCCGCCGGCCCGCAGGACGCCGTCGTCGTCGCGGGCAAGGGCCATGAATCCGGCCAGGAACAGGCCGGTGTGATCACCCCGTTCGACGACCGCATCGTGCTGCGGGCCGCGCTGGACGCCCTGGACGCGGGCCATCGGGCCGCGGCCGAGGGCCCGACGGGTCGGGTGCGCGGATGATCCCGCTCACCCTCGCCGAGGTCACCGCGGCCACCGGCGGCCGCCTCGAGGCCGGTGCGGACCCGGCTGCCCTGGTGCGTGCCGTGACGGTCGACTCGCGGCTGGTCGCCCCCGGTACCCTGTTCGTCGCGATCGTCGGCGAACGGGTGGACGGGCACGACCACGCCGCCGAGGCGATCGCCGCGGGCGCCCCCGCGGTGCTGGCCACCCGCGCGGTGACGGTGCCCTCGGTACGGGTCGACGACCCGCTGGCGGCGCTGGCGGCGCTGGCGGCCCTGGTGCGTGACCGGTCGCCGGCGGCCGTCGTCGCGGTCACCGGCTCCGCCGGCAAGACCACCACCAAGGATCTGCTGGCGGATCTGCTCGGCGAGATCGGTCCGACGATCTGGCCGCCGGGTTCGTTCAACAACGAGATCGGCCTGCCCCTGACCCTGCTGCGCACCGAACCCGACACCGCGTTCGTCGTGCTCGAGATGGGCGCGCGCGGGCTCGGTCACATCGCGGCCCTGTGCGCGATCGCCCGTCCCAGCGTCGGCGTGGTGCTGAACGTGGGCAGCGCCCACGTCGGCGAGTACGCCGACGGCCGGGCCGGGATCGCCAGGGCCAAGGGCGAACTCGCCGAGCGCGCCACCGACACCGTCATCCTCAACGCCGACGACCCCCTCGTCGCCGCCATGGCCACCCGTGTCCGTCGCACCGCCCAGGTGATCACCTTCACCCAGGCCGCCGGCGTCGGCGGGCAGCCACCGGCGGCGCTGGTGACCGAGGTCGGGGCGCGGCAGGTGCGGGTGGACGCGGCCGGGCGGGCGTCCTTCGTGCTGGTCGCCGGGGGAGAGCGGCATCCGGTGACGCTCGGGCTGGTCGGCGCGCACCAGGTCGCCAACGCGCTGGCGGCGGCGGCGGTCGCACTGCGGCTGGGGCTGCCGGCGGCGCGGGTGGCGGCGACCCTCACGGCCGCCCGGCCACGCAGCCGCTGGCGGATGGAGGTCAGCCGGACCGGGGCCGGGGTCACGATCGTCAACGACGCGTACAACGCGAACCCGGAGTCGATGCGTGCCGCGCTGCACACCCTGATCGGTCTGCGCGGGTCGGGCCGGGCCTTCGCCGTACTGGGTGGAATGGGTGAACTCGGTACGGCGGCCGACGAGGCACATGATGACCTTGGACGGCTCACCGTCGACCTCGGCATCGACCGGCTCGTCGCCGTCGGCGCAGCGGCCCGCCGCGTCCACGCCGCCGCCGAGACCGCACTGGCCACCAGCGGTGTCAGCGGTGGTGACGGTGCTGTCAGCGGTGGTGACGGTGCTGTCGACGGTGGCGGCAGGTCGTCGACGTGGGTCGCGGATGCCGACGCGGCGGTCGCGGCGGTGGTGGCGCGGGCGCGGGCGGGTGACGTCGTCCTGGTGAAGGCGAGCCGGTCGTACGGGCTGGAACGGGTCGCGCAGGACCTGACCGCGGCGTTCGGCCCAGCGCAGGACGGTGCGGCCGGCAGTGGCAGTGCGGCCGGCAGTGGCAGTGCGGCCGGCAGTGACAGGGGAACTGGTCAGAACAGCGGCGTCGGCCGGGGAGCCGGCACGCGGGTCGGTGCGGAGATCGAGGGGATATGAGGACGGACGGCTGTCGGCATCGACGTGATCCTGCGGGTGGGACGTCCGGGTGAGGGGCGTACTGATAGCGGCGCTGGTCGCGCTGGTGGTGTCGTTGCTGGGCACGCCCTGGGTGATCCGGCTGTTCCGCCGGCAGGGTTACGGGCAGGAGATCCGCGAGGACGGGCCGTCCAGCCACCTGACCAAGCGCGGTACCCCCACGATGGGCGGCACCGTGATCATCCTGGCCACGTTGGTGGGCTACTTCCTGGCCCATCTGGTGACCGGGATCGGCTTCACCGCGTCCGGACTTCTCGTGTTGCTGGTGATGACCGGGCTTGGGCTGGTCGGGTTCCTGGACGACTGGATCAAGATCCGTAAGCAGCGCAGTCTGGGCCTGACGGCGCGGATGAAGTTCGCCGGCCAGGCCGCGGTGGCGCTGGCGTTCGGCCTGCTCGCGGTGCGGTTCAAGAACCACGACGGGCTGCTGCCGGGCTCGACGTACATCTCGATCGTGCGGGACACGTCGATCTCGGTGGGAATCATCGCGTTCCCGTTGCTGGCCTGGATCATCATCGCGGCGACCTCGAACGCGGTGAACCTCACCGATGGTCTGGACGGGCTCGCCGCCGGAACCTCGGCGATGGTCTTCGGCGCGTACGTCGTCATCTCGTTCTGGCAGTTCGGTAACCAGTGTGGGTCGGCGGCCGACCAGTCGGGCTGCTACCTGGTGCGTGACCCGTTGGACGTGGCACTGGTCGCGGCGGCGGCGATGGGTGCCTGTTTCGGTTTCCTGTGGTGGAACGCGAGTCCCGCGAAGATCTTCATGGGGGACACCGGGTCGCTGGCGCTCGGCGGTGCGTTCGCCAGCATCGCCATCGTCAGCCGGACCGAACTGCTGCTGGTGGTCCTCGGCGGGCTGTTCGTGATCGAGACCCTGTCCGTCCTGATCCAGGTGGCCTTCTTCAAGGCGACGAAGAAGCGTGTGTTCAACATGGCGCCGATCCACCATCACTTCGAACTCGCCGAATGGCCCGAGACAACAGTGATCATCCGCTTCTGGATCGTCTCCGGCCTCGCGGTGGCGTTCGGCCTCGGCCTGTTCTACGCCGAGTTCCTGAATCACGGCGGAGGGTAGCAGCATGTCGGGCGGCGCCTCGAACGACCCCATCCGGCCGGCACCAGCCGACCCTGCGACGTCCACGGGTCGGCTCGAGTCCGCCGGCCGGCCCGAGCCCGTTGGCCAGGCCGAGTCCGCTGGCCAGACGGAGTGGGCGGGACGGTCGGTGCTGGTCGTGGGGATCGGGGTGTCCGGGGCGGCGGCGGCGCGGACGCTGCTGACCCGCGGGGCCCGGGTGCGCGTCGTCGACGCCGGGGATGGCGAACGGCAGCGGGCCGCGGCCTCCCGGCTGCGTGAACTCGGCGCCACGGTCGAGCTTGGCGGACTCCCGGCCGGCCCGGGCGGTGTGTCGCTGGTCGTCACCTCGCCCGGCGTGCCCCCCACCGCGCCGTTGATCATCGCTTCGGCCGCGACGGGGGTACCCGTCTGGGGGGAGGTGGAGCTCGCCTGGCGGCTGCGAGGTTCGGCCGACTGGTTGGCCATCACGGGCACCAACGGCAAGACCACGACGACCGAGATGCTCGGCGCGATCCTGGTCGCCGGTGGGCTGCGCGCGACCACCGCCGGCAACATCGGCACCCCGATCGTCGAGGCCGTCGACGCCGATCCGCCCTATGAGGCGCTGGCCGTCGAGCTGTCCAGCTTCCAGCTGCACTACACCGAGCGCCTCGTCCCGTTCGCGGCGACGGTGCTCAACATCGCACCCGACCACCTCGACTGGCATGGCGGTGCCGAGGCGTACGCCGCGGCGAAGGGACGGATCTTCGCGGCCGAGCAGACCATCGCCATTGGTAACGCCGACGACCCCGCGAGCCTGCGTCTGCTGGCCAAGGCGCACGGCCGCCACGTCCTGTTCGGACGTGAACTTCCTGGTGAGGGCGTCACAGTCACTGACGGTCACATTGTGGATCATGCTTTTGGTGGCGGCCGAATCGTTGCTATCCGTGACCTTCAGGTGGTGGGGGATCACATGATCTCCAATGCGCTGGCTGCCACGGCACTCGCGCGTGCCCGGGGAATCGCGCCCGACGCGATCGGTGCGGCGCTCACGGGATTTCGCGCCGGGGCCCATCGCAACGCGCCGGTGGCCGTCGTGAACGGCGTCCGCTGGGTGGATGACAGCAAGGCGACGAACCCGCACGCGGCCGCCGCGTCGCTGGCCGGCTACTCCTCGGTGGTGTGGATCGCCGGCGGGCTGAACAAGGGCCTGGACTTCGATGACCTTGTCCGGAGGGCCGGTGGGGTGCTGCGCGCGGCCGTCCTGATCGGTACCTGTGCGGATGAGATCGCTGCCGCCCTCGCCCGACACGCCCCCGATGTCCCGCTGGAACGGGCTGCCGGCATGGACGATGCGGTGAGGGTTGCGGCATCGTTCGCCCGGGCGGGCGACACGGTGCTCCTCGCGCCGGCCGCCGCGTCCATGGACATGTTTCGCGACTACGCGGCCCGCGGTGACCAGTTCGCGGAGGCGGTACACGCGCGAGAGGGGTGAGGCGTGGCGGGGTCGGGGCCGGAGCGCGGTTCTGGGGCACAACGGGGTTCCGGGGCACAACGGGGTTCCGGGGCGCCGCGGGGTGCAGGGTCACCGCGCGGTTCCGGACCGCAACGGGGCTCCGGGTCGCCGCGGGGTGCCGGGCTGCCACGTGACGAGGTTCCGGTGCGGCCGCGGGCGGTCGCGGTGGTAGGCGAGGTAGGCGGGGCAGACGAGCAGGATCGGGAGTCGGCGTCGCGGATGCCGCTGCTGGACCGGCCGCTGGCGTCCTACTACCTGTTGCTGTCCTCGGTCGGTCTGCTGCTGCTGCTCGGCCTGGTCATGGTGCTCTCGGCGTCCAGCGTACGGTCGTACGCGGACTCCGGCTCGTCCTACACGTTGTTCATCCGGCAGGCGATCTGGGTGGGCATCGGTGTGCCGATCGCCGTGCTGGCCAGCCGCCTGCCGGTGCGGGTCTTCCGGGGGGTGGCCTACCCGCTGCTCGGCTTCACGATCTTCCTGTTGCTGGTGGTGCTCGTCCCGGGGATCGGCAGTGTCCGCGGCGGTGCCCGGCAGTGGATCGTGGTCGGTCCGATCACGGTGCAGCCCAGCGAGCTGGTGAAGATCGCGCTGGTGCTGTGGTGCGCCGATCTGCTGGTGCGCAAGCGCCGCCGGCTCACGGAGGCCAAGCACCTGCTGGTGCCCCTGGTGCCGATGTTCCTGTTCATCGACCTGCTGATCCTGCTCGAGCCGGATCTCGGCGGTGCGATCTGCGTGACCGTCGTGCCGCTGACCATCCTGTGGGTGGTCGGCACCCCGAAGCGCTTCTACGCCGCGATGCTCGTGGCGATCATCGTCGCCGCGACGATGCTGGCGGTGCTGGAGCCCTATCGGATGCGTCGCCTGCTGTCGTTCACCGATCCCTTCGCGGACGCCAACGGGGACGGCTTCCAGGCCGTTCAGGGCATCTACGCGCTCTCGACGGGTGGCTGGTGGGGTGAGGGGCTCGGCGCGTCCGTGGAGAAGTGGCCCGACCTTCTGCCGGCGGTGCACACCGACTTCATCCTGGCGATCATCGGGGAGGAGCTGGGGCTGGTCGGCAGTCTGGTGGTGGTGGGCCTGTTCGGGGTGCTCGGCTACGCGGGGCTGCGCATCGCGCACCGCAGTGACGACCTGTTCGTCCGGCTCGCCGCCGCCGGCGTCACCGCGTGGATCATCGTGCAGGCGGTGGTGAACATGGGCGCCGTCGTCGGCCTGCTGCCGATCACCGGAGTGACCCTGCCCCTGGTGTCGTTCGGCGGTTCGTCGTTGCTGCCCACACTGCTGGCGCTGGGCATGCTGCTCGCCTTCGCCCGGTCCGAACCGGCTGCCGCCGAGTACCTGCGGCGACGCGCCGAGGAACGGCGGGCGGCCCGGGCCATCCCGATCCGGGTGCGGACCAAGCGGCTGCTCCCCGGTCGGCGTCCGCGCCGTCCGGTGCTCGGCCTGGTGACCATCGAGGGCAACCGCATCGACCCGTCCGAGGCCGGCCGCTCGGGTGGCCGCGGCCGGCCCCGTGAGCGCAGGTCGCGCCAGCCGCGCGTACCCAGCCAGCCGCGCGCACCGCGTGAGCCGCGCGCACCGCGTGAGCCGGCAGAGCCGCGTGGACGCCGCGAGCCGCGTGCGTCGACAGAGCCGCGTGAACGGCGTGAACCGCGTGGAGGGGGCCAGCGCGGGTCCGGCGGGCGGCGGGAGGCAGGTGAGACGCGGGACACACGCTCGGCGGGTGGCTCGCGGGGCTCCGGGCGGGGGAGCGGTCGGCCTGACGGTGACGACCCGGTGGGTCCGGAGGGCCATCCGCCAGGTCGCCGCAGGTCACGGGGGGTGGACAATCGGGACATCGGTGGCCGGATGCCGACCGGGCCGCGCCGTCCGGGACGTGGGATGGGCGCGCCGTCAGGGCCCGCCGGGCGCGTCGGCGGGCCCGGGGTGACATCGGTGCGCCGTGATGTGTCATCGTCTTGACCGATGTTGCGAAGCGTGGTGCTCGCCGGCGGCGGGACAGCCGGCCATGTCGAACCCGCCCTTGCCGTGGCGGATGCCCTGCGGGACGTTGACCCGCGGCTACGGCTGACCCTGCTGGGCACGGCGGTCGGTGTCGAGGCACGGCTGGTGCCGGCGCGCGGCCATGAGCTGGCGACGGTGCCGAAGGTGCCGATGCCGCGCCGTCCCGGCCCCGATCTGCTGCGCCTGCCCGGGCGGCTGCGCGCCGCGATCCGCCAGGCCGGCTCCGTCCTGGACGACACCCGGGCCGACGTCGTCGTCGGCTTCGGCGGGTACGTCTCGGTGCCGGCCTACCTGGCCGCCCGCCGCCGCGGTATCCCGATCGTCGTGCACGAGGCCAACCCCCTGCCGGGTCTGGCCAACCGTCTCGGTGCCCGCTTCACCCCGTACGTCGCCACGTCCTACCCGGGGACGCCCCTGCGTGGCGCGACCCTCACCGGCATCCCGCTGCGCGCGGAGATCCTCACCCTGGATCGTTCCCCCGCCGCCGTGCGCGCCGCCCGCGGCCGCTACCACCTCGACCCGCACCGTCCCACCCTGCTCGTCTTCGGCGGATCACAGGGTGCGCGCAGTCTGAACCAGGTGATGACCGCGGTGGCGCGTCCGCTGGCCACCGCCGGCGTCCAGGTGCTGCACGCCGCGGGCCCCAAGAACTACGACGAGGTCGCCGCGGCGCTGCCCCGCGGCCTGCCGGCTCCCTACGAGCTGCGGCCGTACCTGGACCACATCCCGTCCGCCTACGCCGCCGCCGACCTGACCCTGTGCCGCTCCGGGGCGATGACCTGCGCGGAACTCGCCGCGGTGGGCCTACCCGCCGCGTACGTACCGCTGCCGATCGGCAACGGTGAGCAGCGCCGCAACGCCCTGCCGACCGTGGAGGCCGGTGGTGGCCTGCTCGTCGAGGACAGCGCGCTGTCCCCCGACTGGCTGCTCGAGAACGTCCTGCCGGTACTCACCTCGGCGGAACGTCTGGCCAAGATGTCGGCGGCCTGCGCCGGGACCGGCCATCCCCGTGCCGCCGCCGCGATCGTCGAGCTGATCCACACCGCCGCCGCCACTCGCCGGCGCACCCGTCGCTCCCGCCCCCGCCACGCGGCCTCCTGAGCACGGCCGTCGTCGCGGCTGCCGGCCGCTGTCCGGTCCTCGGCCTGGCCTATTGAGCTCGTCCGCCAGCCGTGGACGTCAGGGGGGCCGTGGACGTCAGGGGGTCCGGGGCCGCACCACCCGGACGGGACCGGTGTGCGCGGCGGGGTGATCAGCGCAGCAGGGCGAGCACGACCACCGGGATCTCGCGGTCGACCTGGTCCTGGTGGCCGCGGATACCGGGCATGGTCTCCACCAGCGCGGCGTACAGGCGGACCCGCTCGTCGGCGGTGGCGGTCGTCGCCTCGGCGTCGACGCGCTCGTGGCCGAGTTCCACGACGACCTTGGGGTTCGCGGTCAGGTTGAGATACCAGTCCGGATGGCGCGACGATGCCATGTTCGAGGCGAACACGACGAGACGGTCGGATCGCCGCGCATCGACCCCGGACCCGCCCGCGGCGGCCGGCTGGTCGCCCTCGCCTGTGCTGCTGCCCTCGCCTGCGGTGCCGCTGCTGACCGTGGTGCTGCTGTCGGCTGTGGTGCTGCCGTCGGCTGTGGTGCTGCCGTCGGTGGCGGGGCCGGCGTCGGGGGTGGGGGCCTCGGCGACGTAGCCGAGCGGGGTGACGTGCTCCTTGCCGGAGTGCCGTCCGATCGTCGTCAGGAGTACGAGACGGGAGCCGGGCAGGGTCTTCTCCAGGACGCCACCGGTCGCCCGGTACTCGGCGATCACGGTCTGGTTGACGGCCTTGAGGTCGAAGCCGGGTGTGCGGGGAACCTGCGTGTCAGCCATCGTCTCAATCCATTCTCACCGGGCGCCGCCGGCCGGAGCCGGCGGTGGGCGTGTTGCGGCAGTCAACCATCCGTCCCGCGTGAGGGCACGCAGGATCGGTCGGCCTCGCCGCGTCGGACTGGTGGACCGCGGCGCGATCAGGCGGGCAGGGGGATGCCCAGCGAGGCGAGCAGGCGGGGGCCGACGGTCGTGATCGTCCCGGCGCCGAGCGTCAGCAGCAGCACACCCCGGGTCGCTCCCCGCCCCGAGGATTCAGGGGCGGCGGGGCTGCCGTCGACGGGGCCGCTGGACGGTGGGACACGGGGCGCGGGGGGGACGGACGCGGGGTCGTCGAGTGCGGTGTGGACATCGGTGGTGAGGCGGTCGATCAGGGTCGACCACGGTACGTAGTGGGCGGGCGGTGCGGTGATGCGGCTCACCAGGTCGCTGGGATGCAGACCGAGGTCGTCGGTCTCGCGGGCGGCGTAGACGTCGGTCACGTAGACGCGGTCGGCGTCGGTGAAGGCGGCGGCGAAACCGTCCAGCATGGCCGCGAAGCGGCTGTAGGTGTGGGGCTGCAGGACCGCCCACACGTCGCGGTCACCGGCGCGGGAGCGAGCCGCGGCGAGGGTCAGCCGGATCTCGGTGGGATGGTGCGCGTAGTCGTCGATGATCTCGAGGCTGTGGACACCGTCCGGATCGGCCGCGGCGGAGGTGACGGGCAGGGGTGTGCCGTCCACGGCGGTGGCGGTCAGGGGCACGGCGGCGGGGGAGACACCCGCGGGCAGGATCTCCGCCGGCGGACGGACGGACGGCTGCCAGTAGCCGACGAACTCGAACCGGCGCGCGGCCCCAGTATAGGTCGCCAGGGTGCCCAGAGCCTGGGCGGGTTCGACGCCGAGCTCGGTGGCGACGGCGAGCGCGGCGAGCGCGTTGAGCACCGAGTGGTGGCCGGGCACGGCCAGGACCAGGCTGCCGACCTCCTCGCCCGCCCGCAGCACCCGGGCCCGGGTCGTGTCGTCGTCGGCGGCGGGGACGACGTCCACGG
The DNA here is from genome assembly GCF_023243055.1 of Frankia sp. AgPm24. NCBI lineage: Bacteria > Bacillati > Actinomycetota > Actinomycetes > Frankiales > Frankiaceae > Frankia > Frankia sp. AgPm24. The sequence goes on from NZ_JALKFW010000169.1 coordinate 46,346, forward strand.
CCCGCCAGTGGCGACCAGCGCCGAAACCGTAGTCGGTCACGGTCACACCGGCGGACCAGGAGGGGTCGGCGCGCAGGGCGGCCAGGACCGCGCTCACGCCGGGATCGTCCCCACAGGCGACGAGGTGACCACCGGGGCGGATGCGCCCGGCGAAGGCGGTGAAGGCGGCGCGCACGGCGGCCTCGTCCGGGAAGATGTCCGGATGCTCCCACTCGACGTTGGTGATGATCGCCAGGGTGGGGGTGAGGCCGGCGAAGGCCCCGCCGTACTCGTCGGACTCGAGCACGAAGACGTCGCCCGCCCCGGTGAGCGCGTTGCCACCGAGCTGGGAGACCTCCGCCCCGATGACGGCGGTCGGGTCGAGCCCCGCGGCGCGCAGCACCAGGGCGAGCATCGCGGACGTCGTCGACTTGCCGTGTGAGCCGGCGACCGCGACCAGCCGGTAGCCGGCGGTGAGTTCGGGCAGCCACTCGGACCGGCGGCGCACCGGCAGGCCCAGCTCACGGGCGGCGACGATCTCGGGATGGTCGTCGGCCAGGGCGCTGGAGGCCACCACCACGTCCACCCCGGCCAGTTCGGTGGCGAGGGCCCCCGGCCCGGTGGCGGGGCCGACGCGCACGGGGACGCCACGGGCGCGCAGCGTCGCCACCCGGGGTGAGTCCTCCGCGTCGCTTCCGCTGACGGCACCGCCGCCAGCCAGGTGGATCTGGGCGAGGGGCGACAGCCCGGCACCGCCGATGCCGAGGAAGTGGACGTGCTGGGTCCGCTGACGGGTCACGGGGGCAGTACATCATCCTCGGTACCTGACCTGATGCGTCCGGGTAGGGCCGTCCGGGTGAGTCCGCACGTGTCATCCGGGTGCGCACGGTGGTGCGAGGGACACAGCGGTGTCAGCGGTGCGGAGCGGGCTGTGTCAGGATTCTGGGGAGAGCTGGGACACGAAGCGGGATGACGCGCCGGCAGCTTCCTTGACCAGTGCCTAAGCCGTGCCTACTGTCCGATCCACAGCCGGAAGTTGACATAACTGTAACCGTCTAGCTGACGGTGAAGGTTGAGACTCTGACTGTTTCCCCCGCTCGCCGCGCGGCAATGCCGTCCCGCGGTGCCGCAGGGGCGGGGTTAATCCCCGTCCGACCACCGACGCCGCTGGAGGACCGACACCGCATGGCTGCCCCCCAGAACTATCTCGCGGTCATCAAGGTCGTCGGGATCGGTGGTGGTGGTGTCAACGCCGTAAACCGGATGATCGAAGTCGGTCTCAAGGGCGTCGAGTTCATCGCCATCAACACCGACGCCCAGGCCCTGCTGATGAGCGACGCCGACGTCAAACTGGACGTCGGCCGTGAGCTGACCCGGGGCCTTGGCGCCGGGGCCGATCCCGAAGTGGGCCGACAGGCCGCCGAGGACCATCGCGAGGAGATCGAGGAGGTCCTCAAGGGGGCCGACATGGTCTTCGTGACCGCCGGCGAGGGTGGTGGCACCGGAACCGGTGGCGCCCCCGTGGTGGCGAACGTGGCCCGCTCGCTGGGCGCGCTCACCATCGGTGTCGTCACCCGGCCGTTCACCTTCGAGGGCCGGCGCCGGGCCACCCAGGCCGACACGGGTATCGACACCCTGCGCAACGAGGTTGACACCCTCATCGTCATTCCGAACGACCGACTGCTCGCGATGACAGACCGCGACATCAGCGTTCTGGACGCCTTCCGCAGCGCCGACCAGGTGCTGCTCTCCGGTGTTCAGGGCATCACCGACCTGATCACCACCCCGGGTCTGATCAACCTCGACTTCGCCGACGTCAAGACGGTCATGTCGCATGCCGGCAGCGCCCTGATGGGTATCGGCCGAGCCAGAGGTGACGACCGTGCCACCGTGGCCGCCGAACAGGCCATCGCCTCCCCCCTGCTGGAGGCGAGCATGGACGGTGCCCAGGGCGTCCTGCTGAACATCTCCGGTGGCTCCGACCTCGGCCTGTTCGAGATCAACGCCGCCGCCGAACTGGTCGCGGACGCCGCCCATCCCGAGGCGAACATCATCTTCGGTGCCGTGATCGACGACGCGCTCGGGGACGAGGTGCGGGTGACGGTCATCGCCGCCGGCTTCGACACGGTGCAGGACCGCCGTACCCGCACGCTCAACGCGACCCAGCGCCGCCCGGGTGCTCCCGGTGCCACCGGTCCCGGTGCGACCGGTCCTGGCGCGGCGGGCGGGGGCGCGGCCCTGCCACCCGGCGCCACCGGCGCCGCGTCGACGACGATCCTCCCGCCGCTGCCCACGATCCCGGGCACACCACGTACCGTCACCGCGGCGCCGTCCTCGCCGCCCCCGGCGACTCCACCAGCGGCCCCCGTGGCTCCCGCGCCGGCCCCGGCCCGTGCGCAGGCCGCCGCGCCCACGCCCAGCTACCTCCAGGCACCTCCCTCGCCGATCAGCTCGTCCAACGTCGGGCACTACCACCCCGACCCGTTGCCCGACCCGCCGGCGACCCGCCCGAGCGCCAACCCCGGCGACTCCACGGTGATCCCCACGGTCGAGTCCCGGGTCGCGCCGCCGGCGCGGGAGACGAACATCGAACCGTCCACGGGCGATCACGGCTATGGCGCCCAGCACCGGTCCGAGCCGCCGCGCGCCAGCGGCCCCCGGCCGACCTACCCGCCGCGTCGTCCCGTCCGCCCGGTCGCCGACGACGACGAACTGGACGTGCCGGACTTCCTCAAGTAGCCGACCCAGGGGAGACTCCGGCCATGCCGGTTCTCGTGACGACCCGGGCAGGCGGGGTCAGCGCACCACCTTTCGGCGGGCCTGACGCCGCCACCGGGCTCGACACGGCCGGCCGGCCCGACGTGGTTGGTGGGCTCAACCTCGGCGACCATGTCGGGGATGACGCGGACGCGGTGGCGGCCAACCGGGCTCGGCTGGCCGCCCGGCTGGGCGTGCCGGTCCGGTACATGCGCCAGGTCCATGGTCGCCGGGTCGCGCTGGTGCGCGATCCCGGGCCGCCGCCCGAGGCGGACGCGCTGGTCACCGATGTGCCTGGGCTCGCACTCGCGGTGATGGTCGCCGACTGCGCACCGGTGTTGTTCGAGGCGCCGACCGCGGTCGGGGTCGCCCACGCCGGCCGGGTGGGCATGGCCGAGGGCGTCATCGGCGCGACGGTCGAGGCGCTGACCGATCTGGGGGCCCGCCCCGACCAGCTCGAGGTCACCATCGGGCCATGCGTGTGCGCGGGCTGCTACGAGGTTCCGGCGCCGCTGCGCGCCGAGGTCGAACGTCTCGTGCCGGGCAGCGCGGCCCACACCCGGCAGGGCAGTGCGGCCATCGATCTGCGGGCCGGCATCCTCGGCCAGCTCACCAGGATGGGTGTGACTCGCGTCGCGGTGTCCGCTCGGTGTCCGGCCGAGGACTTCTCGCTCTACTCCTACCGCCGCGACGGACGAACCGGCCGCTTCGCCGGCCTCGCCTGGCTGCCGTCATGACGGACACCGCCAGACCAGCGCACCACGCCGACCAGCCACGCCACGCCGACCAGCCACGCCACGCCGACGAACCGCGCCATGTCGACGAACGGCGCCGGGCGGATCTTGCTGGCCGGCTGGCCGCGGTGCGGGAACGGATCGCCACCGCAGCCGTCGCCGCCGGACGAGACCCCGCCGCGCTCACTCTTGTCGCGGTCAGCAAGACCTATCCGGCCGAGGACGCCGTGATCCTGCACACTCTTGGCCTGCGCGACTTCGCGGAGAACCGGGAGCAGGAGGCCGGACCCAAGGTGAACCTCGTCACACACCAGCTCCTTGGGGGCGGTGCGCCACGAGCGGGGGGACCCGACGCGGGGGCGCGGGCGGCGGCGGACCCGGCGAAGGCGGCGTCGACGCCGGGCGCCGGGCTGGCGGTGCCCGACCGGCCGGTGTGGCACTTCGTGGGACAACTCCAGCGCAACAAGGCCAGATCCGTGCTCCGTTGGGCGGACTGGGTGCAGTCTGTGGACCGTGCGGCCCTGGTGGACGGCCTGTCACGCGCCGCGGTCGAGCGCGGCCGGCCACTGTCGGTCTGCCTGCAGATCTCGTTGGACCCCCCGAGGGCCTCCGGTGGGGCGGATTCGAGTGGGGTTGCCGTTTCGGGCCGGGGTGGCATCGATCCGGGCGCCGTCAGCGAGCTCGCCGATCTCGTCGCGCGGGCACCCGGGCTGACACTGCGCGGGGTGATGGCGGTTGCGCCACGTGGTGAGTCGCCACGTGGCGCATTTGCCCGTCTGCGGAACGTCGCGGAACGCCTGGTCAGAGACCACCCTGGAGCCACGGTGATCAGTGCCGGCATGTCAGGAGATCTCGAGTCGGCCATCGCCGAGGGCGCGACACACCTACGGATCGGGACCGCTTTGTTCGGTGAACGGCCTGGTGTCCCTTAGAGTCGCGCCCATGGGGCTCGGGCGCAGGGCGATGGTCTACCTCGGTCTGGCCGAGGAGGACGACGACTATCTCGATGACGACTACGACGACGACGGTCGTGCGGTAGACCATGACGATCGGCGTCTTGACGATCGCCGAATGGTGCATGATCCGGTTCCGATGGACCGCTCGGTCCGCCGGATCGACGCACGGGAGGAGTCGGTCGCCATGCCGCGTCGTCCACCGGTCGAACCGCTTCGCCCCGCCGGACCCGTGCCGGTGCGCCGGGTGGCCCCCGTCGAGGAGCCACACCCCTACCGGATCACGACGCTCCAGCCACGTAGCTACAATGAGGCTCGCCAGATCGGTGAGGAGTTCAGGGACGGCACGCCCGTTATCATGAACCTCACCGACATGGACGATGTCGACGCCAAGCGGCTGGTCGACTTCGCCGCCGGGCTGATCTTCGGGTTGCGTGGTGACATCGAGAAGGTGACCAACAAGGTCTTCCTCCTCTCGCCGCACAACGTCGAGGTCACCGAGACGGACAAGCGACGCATCCGTGAGGGTGGGTTCTACAACCAGTCATGACGGGGTTCGCGAGCTGGTCGCGTCCCCCTGGTTCACAGGAGAGGGTGCCATCAGCACGCTAGGACAGCTGCTCTCGTGGCTGCTGCTGGTCTACCTTCTGTTCCTGATCGCGCGTTGGATCACGGACCTGGTACTCGTCCTCGGCCGCTCGTTTCGCCCCACCGGGCCGCTGTTGGTGATCTTCGAAGCTGTGTACACGGTGACTGACCCCCCGTTACGGTTCATCCGGCGCATCCTGCCTCCGTTGAGGGTGGGTAGTGTCCAACTTGACCTCGGCTTTCTGGTGCTGTTTCTAGTGATCGTCGTGTTGCGAAGCTACGCCCAGAAGCTGTAACGGGGTTGTGTGCACACCGCGAACGCGGGCGCGGGAGACTGCCCGCAGACCGCCCTCTCTTCGGGGAGCGGCGATGCCGCACGAGGAGGCGACGTGGCTCTGACACCACAGGACGTACAGAACAAGGTCTTCAGTCCGACGCGGTTTCGCACCGGCTACAACGAGGATGAGGTCGACACCTTCCTTGACGAGGTCGAAGCGGAACTGACCCGGCTGCTCGACGAGAACAGCGACCTGCGTCGCCAGCTCGACGAGGCCCGCCGCTCCGGTGGCGGAGGGCCCGCGGTGCCCGCGCAGATCCTGGAGGAGAACCAGGGCCTGCGCCGTCAGGTGGACGAGTCCCGTCGCCAGATCGCGCAGTTGCAGGCCCAGGCCGCCCAGGCCGCCCGTGAGCGCGCCGCCGCACCTCCCACCGGCCCGCAGCCCCCCCAGCCCCAGCAGGGTGGCGCGCCGACCACGGTCATCCCCGCCGTCGGTCAGGGCGGCGCCCTCGCCCGCACCGGCCCCAGCCAGGCCAGCGAGGCCGAGATCGAGCAGCGCGTCGCCCGCACGCTCGTCCTGGCCCAGCGCACCGCCGACGAGGCCCTGCGGGAAGCCCGCGCCGAGTCCGAGCGTGCCCGCCGCGACGCCCGCGCCGATGCCGACCGCATCATCGGCGAGGCCCGCGCCCACGTCGCCGAGCAGCTCGGCGGCCTCGAGGAGGACAAGCGTCGCCTTGAGGGCCAGGTGGAACAGCTGCGCGCCTTCGAACGCGAGTACCGCACCCGCCTGCGCGCCTACCTCGAGATGCAGCTGCGCGACCTTGACGGCATGCCGACCCAGCCCGCCGTCGGCGCCGGCGCCCCACAGCGCCCCGGCCTCAACCCCGGCGCCCCCACCCCGGCGCCCACCGCCGTCAGCATGGGCCCGGGCCCCGGCCCCGGTCAGGGCGGTGTTCCGCAGAGCCCCGGCCACCAGCCGACCTTCCCCCCCGGCCCCCCGATGCCCGCCGGCGCGATGGCCCGCGACAACGGCCACGGCCGCCCCGACCTCGACCCCGCCCGCCGCGACGGCCCCGGCATCCAGGAGTACTGACGCCCCCGACCCCGGCCTCGGGCTTCCGGTTGAGCTCGGGGGCTCGGCACGCCCCGACGCACCCCGGCCTGGCGCTCTCGGTTCCGTCGGTGGTGTCGACCCGACGGATGGGCCGGCCGCGCGCGCCGCGTGCTGGATGGCTGTGCCTGACACTGTGAAGGAGTCTGCCGCGTGTTGACGCTCTGTGGCGCGTTGCTCGCGGTCGGCTTGGTGCTGGCTGTGCTGGGTATCGTCGCCAGCAGCGGCTTCGTCTACGCGTCCGTGATCGTCGTTCTGGTCGCGGCGGCTCTTCTACCCCTGGGCGCCCTGCGCCGAACCCCCGCTCCCTGAACACCGCGGCGCGAGGATGCGCCGCGATCCCGCCCGCCGCCCGGGTCGTCCTGTGGTGCGGCGGTTGCTTCGGGTATCCGAAAAGGATCCTCCCCCGGGATTCACCCGGGCCGCTTCCCGTGGGTTCTCGACCATCTCTGTCATCCACGAGATGTCACCCTGACCGCGCCAGCCCCTGGATGTACGAGGGACCACCGGGTCGCCAGTCCTCAGCACGATCTGATCACCGTCTGCCGGGCGCTCGGTACGGCCGGACAGGTGCGGCTGTCGGGTCATGCCACTGGGGCAACGAGCACCCCCGCGGCTGTGGCCCGCGATGAAGATCACGACATGCCGAGGGTTGTTCGGGAAATCGGCCCCGACTACCCGAACAACCCTCGGCATGCGCCCTTACAACCCTCGGCAGCTGCCCTGCGCTGCCCTGCGCTGCCCTGCGCTGCCCTGCGCTGCCCTGCGCTGCCCTGCGGAGGACGGGACGTGGCATGGCGGCGGGCGGCCGCAGCGCCGCAGCGCCGGTCAGCTGGCGGTGGCGGCCGGGGTGGGCAGGGTCGCGCGGGTCAGGCTGAACGTGAAGCCGAGGTCGCTGTTGGCGCCAAGGTCGGTGCCGGTGCCCGTGCTGGCGCCGAGGTCGGTGCCGGTGCCGGTGAGGGGTGTGGTCTGGGTGGGCAGGGGGGCCAGGTCAGCGGGGTCGACCTCGGTGAAGGTGACGGCGAGGACCTCCTCGGCGACGGTCCGGCTGTGGGTGCGCAGGGCGAGAGCGGTGGGGGCGAGGGTGCTCGCCCACCGGACGTCGACGCGGTCGGTGATGTCGAGACCGGCGGCCTTACGGGCGTCCTGAAGGATGCGCACGATGTCGCGGGCGACACCGGCGCGGGCCAGATCGGGGGTGATCTCGAGGTCGAGGGCGACGGACAGGCCGGATTCGGCGGTAACGGCCCAGCCCTGCCGCGGGGTCTCGGTGATGATCAGATCGTCACCGGAGAGCTCGATGGTCTCACCGTCCACGGTGAGGGTGAGGTGGCCGTCCACCGGTGCGCCGGCGGTGGCGATGGCGGCGGCGACGGTCCTGGTGCGGTTGCCGAAGCGACGACCGAGGGCGCGGAAGTTGGGCTTCACGGTGATGTCGACGAGGTCGGACGTGGCCGCCTCCACCGTCCCGACGTTGAGTTCCTCGGCGATCTGGGCGTGCAGTTCGGGGGTGAGGGTGGCGAAGGCCGCGGCGCCGACGACGGCCCTGGTCAGCGGCTGACGGGTGCGCATACCACTGGACGCGCGGGCCGCCCGGCCGAGTTCGACGATCCGGCGCACCAGCTCCATCTGCGCGGACAGCTGCGCCGAGTGCAGGTCGGTGGGCAGCTCGGGCCAGCTGGTCAGGTGCACGGAGTCGGGGGTGGTCGGGGTGGTGTCGGCGAACAGGCGCGCCCACAGCCAGTCGGTGAGGAAGGGCGTGAACGGCGCCATGATCCGGGTCAGGGCGTCCAGGCAGGTGTGCAGGGTGGCCAGGGCGTCCGGGTCGCCGGCCCAGAAACGGCGGCGGGAACGGCGCACATACCAGTTGGACAGGTCGTCGACGAAGCGGGCGATGCGTCGTCCGGCGCGCAGCGAGTCGAAGCCGTCCAGGGCCTCGTCCACCTCGGCGACGGTGTCGGCGAGCTCGGACAGCGCCCAGCGATCCAGGACGTGTCGGCGCGCCGGCACGCCGGCCGGGGCCGTCTCACCGGCGGCCGTGGTGCCGGCGGTGTCCGTGCTGGCGGTGTCCGTGCTGGTGGAGGGGTGCCAGCCGGCGGCGCCGGCGTAGAGGGCGAAGAAGGACGCGGTGTTCCAGTAGGTGAGCAGGACACGGCGGACGATGTCCTCGATCGCCTCGTGGCCGACCCGACGATCGGACCAGGGGGAGCCGCCGGCGAGCATAAGCCAGCGGACCGCGTCCGCGCCGTGCCGGTCGAAGAGCTCGAACGGGTCGAGGACGTTGCCGACGTGCTTGCTCATCTTGCGGCCCTCGGCGTCCAGCAGCAGCCCGAGGCAGAGCACCGTCTCGTAGGACGAGCGGTCGAAGACGAGCGTGCCGATCGCCATCAGGGTGTAGAACCAGCCGCGGGTCTGGTCGATCGCCTCGCAGATGTACTGCGCCGGGTAGTGCCGGGCGAACTCCTCGGCGCCCCGGTGCGGGGCACCCCACTGGGCGAACGGCATCGCGCCGCTGTCGTACCAGACGTCGATCACCTCGGGCACCCGGTGGGCGTCCGCCCCGCAGGTGCGGCATGCCACCGTGATCTCGTCGACGAACGGGCGGTGCGGGTCGAGGCTGGTCAGGTCGTGTCCGGCGAGCTCCGACAGTTCCGCGAGCGACCCGACGCAGACCAGGTGGGACGGGTCGTCCGCGCACCGCCAGATCGGCAGTGGGGTGCCCCAGTAGCGGTTGCGGGACAGCGCCCAGTCGACGTTGCCACGCAGCCACTCGCCGTACCGGCCGTCACGGATGCGGGACGGATGCCAGTCGGTGCGGGCGTTCTCCTCGAGCAGACGGTCGTGGATCGCGGTGGTGCGGATGTACCAGGACGGCAGCGGGTAGTAGATCAACGGGGTGTGGCAGCGCCAGCAGTGCGGGTAGCTGTGGGTGTAGGTCAGCGCACGCCACAGCCGGCCACGGGAGGTCAGGTCCGCGTTCAGCGGTGCGTCGGCGTCCTTGAAGAACAGCCCGCCGACCAGCGGTGTGTCGGCGACGAACCGGCCGTCGCGGCCGACCGGGTTGACCACCGGAAGCCCGGCGGCCCGGCAGACCGCGAGGTCCTCGGCGCCGAACGCGGGGGACTGGTGGACGAGCCCGGTGCCGTCGGTGGTGGTGACGTACGCGGCGGTGACCACTGTGTGCGGGACACCGGTGCCGGTGGCGAACAACGCGGCGTCGAGCAGGTCGAACGGCCGCTCGTAGCGGGCACCGGCGAGCGCGCGGCCGGTGAAACGCTCGAGGACGCGGGCATCCTCCCCGACGGCCGCGGCCACCAGCGCCTCGGCGACGACGAACAGCTCGCCGCCGGCGGCCTGGACCAGCACGTACTCGACGTCCGGGTGCACGGCGACGGCCGTGTTCGACACCAGTGTCCACGGCGTGGTCGTCCACACCAGCAGGTGCGCGCCCCGCTCGGCCAGGCCAAGCTCGTCTGCGAGCAGGGGGAAACGGACGTACACCGACGGGTCGTCGACGTCGGTGTAACCCTGGGAGACCTCGTGGTCGGACAGCGGGGTCTCGTCCCGCGGGCAGTAGGGGGTGACGCGGAAGTCCTCGACCAGCAGACCCTTGTCGAAGATCTGGCGCAGCGACCACCAGACACTCTCGATGTAGCTGGTGTCCATGGTGCGGTAGGCGCTGTCGAGGTCGACCCAGTAGCCCATCCGCTCGGTCATCGAGGCGAACTCGGCGACGTGGCGCTGCACCGACTCGCGGCAGCGCTCGTTGAACTCGGCGATGCCGTACGCCTCGATATCGTTCTTGCTGGTGAAACCGAGTTCCTTCTCGACGGCGAGCTCGACGGGCAGGCCGTGGCAGTCCCAGCCGGCCCGGCGGGGGACGTGGTAGCCCTTCATCGTGCGGTACCGGGGGAAGATGTCCTTGAAGACGCGGGCCTCGACGTGGTGGGCGCCGGGCTTGCCGTTGGCGGTCGGTGGGCCCTCGTAGAAGCGCCACAGCGGCCGGTCGGCGCTCGCCGCGAGCGACCGGTGGAAGACCTTCGTGTCCTGCCAGCGGGCCAGCGTCTCGCGTTCGAGGGCGGGCAGGTCCGCCTGCGCGGGCAGCGGGGCGTAACGGGGGGTGCGTGGGGCGTCGTTCATCGTGGCGGACCCGGTCTTCCTCGGTCGTCGTCGCTGGCTGGTCGTCGCTGTCATGGGCATCGGTGCCGGACAGGGGCATCGGTGCCAGGCAGAGGGACGACGCCACCGGACGCCCGTACGGGCAGCCGGGGGTACCGCGGTACCACCCTCCTTGCACGCCCGGTGCCGGCACCGCCGCGGAACTCACGGCGGGGACGGTGGACCGGGCGGCCTCTCGTCATGCGCGTGACGACCGGATCTACTGAGGGCCCGCGGCACCGGGTGGTGCCAGGGCGCGGGCTCCGTTCTGCCGGCAGCTCAGGGGTGATCTTCGCGGACGTGCTGGCCACCGGGCTTCCACCAACCCCGGCTCGCTCGGGCCGCACTCGCCGCTACTCGTCCCCATCGACGCTGTGTCGCGCACGACCGAGTCTAGTCGACCGGGCTGACAGTTCTCCCGGTCGGGATCGCGTGGGGCGTGGGGCGTCCGCAAGCCGCGGGGTGGCCCGTAAAGTGGACCCGATGGGGGAGGCGACAGGCATCGGGACGGCCAGGGTCTCGTCGACCAGGGTCTCGTCCACCAGCGTCTCGTCCACCAGCGTCTCGTCGGCCAGTGTGGCGTCGGCCGGTGTCACGCCGGCCGGTATCGCGACGACAAGCATCGGGAGCAGCGTGTCCGAAGATCCCACCGGCCGCGGTGCCCCCGCCGCCAGCCGCCCGGCGGGGGTGGGAGCGGCCCGCCGTCCCGTCGCCCTGCTGGTCGCGACCGCCGCGGCGCTGATCGCCCTCGACGTGATCACCAAGCATCTCGCGGTGGCGAAGCTGTCGGGCCGCAACCCGGTCGAAGTGATCCCGGGTGTGCTTGACCTCGAACTCACCCGCAACTCCGGCGCCGCGTTCAGCATCGCCGGCGGGTCCACCGTGGTGCTGAGCCTGGTGGCCCTGCTGGTGATCGGCGTGGTCGTCTTCACCGCCCGCCGGCTGCGCTCGACGGGTTGGGCTGTCGTGCTCGGCGCCCTGCTCGGCGGGGCCATCGGCAACCTGATCGACCGGATCTTCCGCGCGCCCGGTCCGCTGCGTGGCCACGTCGTCGACTTCGTCCACCTGCACCACTGGCCGATCTTCAACGTCGCCGACTCGGCGATCGTCTGCGGTGGCGTCCTGGCGGTGCTGCTGTCGCTGCGCGGCGTCGGTCTGGACGGCAGCCACCACACGGACACCCCGGACGGTGCCCGCCGGGATGGCGCGACCCCCGAGCACTCCGAACGGTCCGAGCACTCCGAGCAGCAGGCGCCGCGCGGGTGAACACCAGTGGTGACCTGCGCAGCCTCCCGGTGCCCGACGGCCTGGACGGGGTTCGCCTGGACGCGGCGATCGCGCGGATGTTCGGGCTGTCCCGCACGGCGGCCGCGACCCTCGTCGAGGACGGCCAGGCCAGCCTCGACGGTCAGATCCGTGGCCGGTCGGACCGGGTCCGTGGTGGCTCGTGGCTGGAGGTGTGCCTGCCGGCGCCGCCGCGGCCCATCACCGTCGAACCGACGCCGGTCGCGGGGCTTGGCATCCTGCACGACGACGACGACATCGTCGTCGTCGACAAACCGGTCGGGGTCGCCGCCCATCCCGCCCCCGGGTTCACCGGGCCGACGGTGATCGGCGCGCTGGCCGCGATGGGCTACCGCGTGTCGACCTCCGGCGCCGCGGAGCGCCAGGGCGTGGTGCACCGTCTGGATGTCGGCACCACCGGCGCCATGGTCGTGGCCAAGAGCGAGCGGGCGTACACCCTGCTCAAGCGGGCGTTTCGGGAGCGGGAGGTGGACAAGCGCTACCGCGCCGTCGTGCAGGGCCATCCCGACCCGTCCCGTGGCACCGTCGACGCCCCGATCGACCGGCATCCGCGGCGTCCGGGCCTGTTCGCGGTGGTCGCCGACGGCCGGCCCAGCGTCACCCACTACGACCTCGACGAGGCGTTCCGGGCCGCGTCACTGCTGTCGGTGCGCCTGGAGACGGGTCGCACCCACCAGATCCGCGTGCACCTGTCGGCGCTGCGGCATCCCTGCGTCGGCGACCTGGCCTACGGTGCCGACCCGACCCTGGCCGAGCGGCTGGGGCTGCGCCGCCAGTGGCTGCACGCGGCCTCGCTGTCGTTCGAACATCCCGGGCACGGTGGCCAGGTCACGTTCACCAGCCCCGATCCGGCTGATCTCGCCGACGCGCTGGAACGGCTACGGGACCAGACATGACCGAGGCGGCCGGTGCCCGCGCCCGGGCCGGCGCCGGCGCCGGTACCGGCCCGGGTGTCGGCGGGCACGGAGCGCTCGGGGCACTCGGGGCACTCGGGGCGCTTGACCGGTTGGACGACGTCGTCGTGCCCCGGGCCCGCCATCTGGTCGTGGCGCTGCGGCGTCTGCTGGTGGCCGGTTTCGACCCGCCCGCGCGGCGGGCCCGGCAGGTCGTCGACCGGCTGCGGGTCGCCGAGGGCGACGACGGTGCAGCCGGCCCGATCGTGCTGCCGGGCGGCCGGGGTGGGCGGATCGTCGTGCTCGGCGTGGTGACCCTCATCGTGGTCAGCGCGGTGGCGGCCATCGTGCAGGGCGCCCGCGACCGGGCACCGACCCTGGTCGCCACGGGCGGGGCGGGGCAGGGCAGGGGATTACCGGGCGGCTCGGCACCCGCTCCGGTGCCGGCCAGCGCCCCCGAAGGCGGTGCGTCGCAAGGCGGTGCGTCGGGGGGCGCCGCCGCGGTGCCGGCGGTGCGGATCGGGCCGGCCGCGCAGGACACGGTCGCTGACTATCTCGGCGCGAGCCGGCAGAGTCTGGCCTCACTGACCGCGGCCGCACCCGCCACCGACGTGTACGCCGTGGCCAGCCTGACCGCCGCGGTCGCCCCCGGCGGGCTGCTCGACATCGTCGGCGGCTACCGGATCGTGCAGGTGTTCTTCACCGCGGGGATCAGCGGCGAAACCAAGCAGGTCACGGTGCGTGACCCGGTGGCCGATGTCCAGGCCGTGTTCGCCGCCGCGGCGAGCCAGGCGTCCGAGCGCGCCGCCGCCGACGGGCGGGCCGGCGACGCGCACGCCCAGGAACGTGACGATCGCGCCGCGGCCGACCTGCGGGCCGGTTGCGCCTGCCTGTTCGCCGCGGTCGTGCGTGCCCCGGCGGGACGACTCACCCAGCTCGCCGCCGACCCCAGGGTCCGTGTCGTCGACCCCGCGCCACCCGACACCGCCCCGCCGACTGTGACCTTCATCCCACTGGCACCGGATCGGCACTGACGCGCCTGGTGGCGTACCGCATCATCGGCGCTGGTCGCGGTCAGTTCCAGGTCATACTGCGGCCAACCCCGACGCTCCCGGACCGGCGGGGACCGGGCAGGATGACGGCGGACATGGTTTAGGTTCCGGACAACGACAAGGAGCCCAGCGGTGAAGCTGGCGAGAGGGACCCGAGAGGTCTTCGACGCGGAAAGCCTGCTGGCCGAGTATCTGGGCCCTCGTCGGCGCGGACTGCGGTACGCCTATCCCTACTACGACGGTCTGGTCACCAACAGCGACCCGGACCTGCTGTGTACCAGTGATCTGCTCGCCCCGACTCTGCTCGGCGTGCACGTCGCCGTCGACCGGATGCACACCCTGACCGCCCTGCAGCCGTTGCTGCAACGCGCGCTGGACAAGCTTCCCCCCGGGATCGAGCTGGTCGAGGCCGACGAGATGACCCTTGACCTGGTCGCGGCCCTCTACGACCCGCTCGACGACCCCGACGTCTCCGACCGTGACGTCAAGGGCTCGCTGATCGCGAAGGTGCTGCACCGCAAGCGTCCGGCGTTGGTGCCGCTGTTCGACTCCAAGGTGCGGATCTTCTACCAGCATGAGGACTGCGTCCCGCCGTCCCCCCGCGACGGCCGCAGCTGGCGGCAGTACATGGGTCTGCTCGTTCGGGCCATGCAGTACGACCTGCGGGAGAACGCCGAGGAGTTCCGTCGGCTCGCGAGCCTGGTGCCCGAGGGCGGTCCGCCCGTCACCCCGCTGCGGATGCTCGACATCGTGGTCTGGATGAGCAGCGCGGTCTGATGCGTAGTGCCCCGACATGGTCGCCGATGCGGGGGGTGTGAGGCTTCCCCGATGACCGGGGCGGCCCGCTCGCCAGTTCGGCTGCGAGAATGGGCGGCGTGTTGAGCTACGCCGTCCGCGGGCTCACCCGGCGACACGGGGTGGGCGAGCACTCCGTCCTCGCAAACGACGGCATCGACCTCGACGTGCGCCAGGGTGAGGTGTTCGGAGTCCTTGGCCCCAACGGTGCGGGCAAGACGACTCTGGTCCGCCAGCTGATGGGTCTGTTGCGTCCGGACGCCGGCACGATCACGATGTTCGGTCGAGACGTCCGCGCCGAACCCGACCTGCCCTCCCGGCTGGCCGGCTACCTGGGTCAGGCCGACCTGGCCCTGGCCGAACTTCCGGTGGCCACGGCCGTCGGCACCACCGCCCGGATGCGCGGGCTGTCCCGTGCCGACGCCCGGTCCGCGCGCGACGCCATCCTGACCGAACTGGGCCTGACCGAGGTCGCGCACCGGCCGCTGTCGAGCCTGTCCGGTGGGCAGCGGCGGCTGGCGTGCGTGGCCACGGCGCTCGTCGGCGACCGGCCGGTGCTGATTCTCGACGAGCCGACCACCGGCCTTGACCCGGTCGCCCGCCGGGCCGTGTGGGGGGCACTGCAGCACCGGCGGGACACCGCCGGCACCACCATCGTGCTCATCACGCACAACGTTCTGGAGGCCGAGTCGGTGCTTGATCGGGTGGCCGTGCTCGAGGCCGGGCGGGTCATCGCCTGTGACACGCCCGGTCAGCTCAAGGCGTCCGTCTCCGGCGACGTCCGGCTCGACCTCGCCTGGCGGCACGATCCGCCCACCGACGATCCGACCATCGCCATGCTCGCGGGCCTGGCCACCATCCGCGGCCGCCGCTGGACGGTGCGGATGGCCCCCGTCGCCGCCCGCGAGGCCCTTGGCCGGCTCACCACCGGAGCGGCCTTCGCCGCCCTGGACGACTTCAGCCTCGCCACACCGTCCCTGGAGGACGTGTACCTCACCCTTGGCGGGGCGTCCCGAGACCTGGAGCGGACGTGACCGAACCTCTCTGTCGTCCGGCCCAGCAGGTGTGGGCCCGATGACCGTTGTTCCCGACGCCCGTGGCACCACGATGAACGTCGTCCGCAGCGTCCCGGTGGCGAACCTGCCCGGGCTGACCGCGCCGGACGCCACCGCGCCCCGCACCGACCCGCTGTCGCGCGCCGAACCGTCGGCCGACCAGTCGTCGGGTGACCAGTCGTCGGGTGACCAGGCGCTGTCCACGGGGCCCGCGGGACTGATGCTGCCGCGCATCCCGGCGGCCACCGGCTTCGGGACCGCTTTCGGCGCGGTCTACCGGGGGCAGCTCGCCCGGTCGAAGGTCGGACGGATTCCCCTGCTGTTCGTCGCGTCGTTCCAGTCGATCGGCATCCTGGTGCTGCTGCGGGGCATCCTCGACGTCGGCGACAACGCCGCCGCCGGGCAGGTCGTCGCCGGGTCCACGGTGCTCGTCGTCGCGTTCGTCGCGCTGAACCTGCTGGCGCAGCGCTTCGGGGCGCTGCGGGCCGCCGGTGCGCTGGACTACTACCTCACCCTGCCCATCCCACCGGCCGCCGTGGTGCTTGGCACCGCCGCGTCCTATGCGACCTTCGCCGCCCCCGGCACGCTGGTCACCGCGGTGTTCGGCAGTCTGCTGTACGGGCTGTCGCTGTCCGGGCTGTGGCTGCTGGCGCCGGTCGTACTGCTCTCCGGGGTGTGCCTGTCGGGTATCGGCGCCGCCGTCGGCCTGCTCGCCCCACGCCCGGAACTCGCGACGATCGCCGGTCAGCTCGGTATGAGCATCGTGCTGTTCCTCGGGGTCATCCCCGCCGACCGGCTGCCCGAGGTCGGCCGGCTGGCCCGCGACGCCCTGCCCAGCACCTACGCCGTCGACGCCCTGGCCGCCGCCTTCCAACGCGACGTCAACTGGACGACGGTGGTCGCCGACCTCGCCGTCTGCGCCGCCGTGGGCGTCGGCGCCCTCGCCATCGCGGTCCTGGCCCTGCGCCGCGTCGGCACCTCCTGACCCACCCGTCCCGGGGGCGCTGACCGGCCCGTCCCCGGGGCGGCGAAGGACGGGCCGCGGCCCCGGTGTTCGCCGCCCTCGCGCGCCCGCGCGGCCGGCGGGTCGGCTGCTGGCTTGGGCGGCGGGGCCGGTGTACCGGCACGATAGGGTCAGGTGTCAGAAGTGGTCGGTGTGGCGGTTCCCGCGATGAGACCGCCGAGCGGGTGCCTGGTGGCGGAGCGGGGCGACGTGAGGGAAAGATCATCCGAATCCGGGCCGGTCTCGGCTGGTCGACAGGATCCGTCGGCGCCCCCCGCGTCACCGCTGGGAGCCGGCATCCACGGGGATGCGGGTGAGCGGGCTGGCTGGTTCGCGGTCCTGCCCGGGCGAGGCGGTGCGCATCCGGGGCTCGGGTCGCCCGGGCGACGGGGATATCTCGCCGGGCTGATCTGCGCGGCGGTCATGGTGGTGGCGGGGTTTCCGCTCGGCCTGCTGTGGGCGGCGGCGGCGCCGCATCTGAATGTGAACGGGGCGCTGGCCGGTAACGAGTCGGCGTTCGCGGTGCAGAGCGACATCGACGCCCGGTTCGGGCTCATCTGCGCCGTCGCCGGGCTGATCGGCGGCGCGGTGGCGCTGTGGCGGGCACGGGACGCCGGGTGGCCGGTGCCGCTCGGGCTCGCCGCCGGTGGGGCCGCCGGGGCGCTCATCGCCGGGTGGACCGGTCATCTGCGTCGGTCGGCGGACGCCCTGCACGGGCTGCCGGCGAACGCGTCCTCGGTGCTGGTGGATCTGGTGGACGTGCGGGTCCGGGCGCACGGCCTCTATCTGGTGCTGCCGGTGACGGCGCTGCTGGTGTTCGGGCTCGGCCTGTGGGTGGCCTCCCTGCGGGTCAGTTCGGGCTCGGGTCGACGCGGCGCAGCTCACTCGAACCGATCGTCGTGATCCGGCCCAGCAGCCCGACCTCGCGGTGCAGCAGCGCCCGCTCGGCGCGCAACCGCTGCGCCGCGTCCGCCTGGGCGAGCAGCCCCTGGCGTTCGGACAGGTCGGTGACCGCGGCGGCGGCCACCACGTAGGACAGCGCGATCGGATCGTCCGGCAGGTCCGGCAGGGAGATCTGCACGGTGCCGGTGGCGGCGAGCCGCTCGGCGTAGGTGCGCATCAGGCGCTGCACCGGGCCGATGGCCTCCTGAGCGGCCTGGGCGTCACCGACCTCGTCCGGCAGGTACTCGACCTGACCGAGCAGGTAGGGCGCGCCCTGCTGGTCGACCTCGTCGATGCGGAAACGCCGCCCGCCGACCGTCAGCAGCGAGAACCGCCCGTCGGGATGTTCCTGGACACGGCGCAGCACCGCGGTACAGCCGATCTGGTGCAGCGCCGGCACCGCCGGACCCACCTCGCGCCCGCGGCGGATCGCCACCACCCCGAAATGGCGGGAGTGGTCATCGGGCTGGGCGAGCAGTTCGCGGACCAGCGTCCGGTACCGCTCCTCGAAGATCTCCAGCGGTAGCACCAGCCCCGGCAGCAGGACGGTCCCCAGTGGGAACAGCGGCAGTCGGGTGCTCATCGCCGGCGTTCTCCCCCCTCCGGCGCCCTGCACCGGTTCACGGCCGAGCCTTTCTGCAACTTTGTCCCGGGACGGGCACGGTGTCCATCCGGCAGGCTCTGTGATTCTCCCCTTTCCTCGGCCGACGGGCGTCCCATGCCCGCCGCATCGGTCGTTCGTCCTCGCGGTGGGGTGGCCCGACCGGGGGACGCGCCCCCGGCAGACGCCGGCCCGACCGGGGGACGCGGGGCGCACGGGTACTGCCGGTAACCGGGACATCCGCCGGTGCGCGCCGGACAATGGGCGCGTGTGGGGAACTGAACCGGAACTACTCGTCATTCTGGCCGCGTCGGACGACCCGAGCCCGGACGGCCCGCCCGACGGGACGTGTGCGGGCGACGCAGGAGTGGGCGGGTTCGGGCAGGTCACCTCGAGGTTCCCGCCGCGGCTGGTGCTGCTGGCGGCACCGCCGTCCCGGGCGGGGGAGGTGGCGGCGCTGCCGGGGGTGCGGGCGGTGTGTGTGGACGCGGTGTCGGCGGACCTGCGCGCGGCCCTGAGCCCGGCCGAGTCGTTGTTCGTCGATGGCTGGCTCGCCCGGCACGTCGACAAACCCCGCGGCCCGTCCGACGGCGAATCCTGGGACGCCCCCGGCCGCACACCCCCGGACATGCCGAACCTGGCCGAGTAGCCGGCATTCCCGAACGGGACCACCTCTCCTGGAAAGGGACTGTCGCTGACTGCGTGGTGACAAACAAAAGGACGGCCGGTCTGCGCGGGCGCGGGCGCGACGATCGGCGTCCACGGATAGTCCTTTGACATTCCGGATCACAGTCGTAGCTTGGACAGTGGCGGTATGTGCGCGTCGGCTGGTCAGGGGGAGCGCAGTGGTGGAGTCGGTCGGACTGGCGGTGGCGGCGCTGCTCGCCACCCGTGCAACAGAGGCCTTCGGCGCCGGTGCCGGCCGAGGAGCGTGGGATTTCGTGCGCCGACTGGCCGATCTCGTGCGCGACAGGCTCGGCTCGGATCCAGGTGCCGCAGCAGCGTTGGAAGAGCTGCGGGCGGGGCCTTCGGACCCGGCCAGGATTCGGGCCCTCGCGGGTTTTGTGCAACATTATGCGGACGATGACCCCGACTTCTCGGACCAGTTGGAGAGGCTTGTCCGAGAAGGTTCCCGCGATCCCGTCGCGGGCCGTTTCGTGACGGAGGTGACCGGGAACGCGAGCATCGGCAAGCTGGTGAACATCGCCGAGGTGCAGGGCGATGTCAACTTCTGACATCGAACCGGCCGGGCCGCTTGGTGACACCGAGCGGCGGCTCCCGACCAACCTGGCGGCGGTCTCCGGGGGGGAGACCGGGGAATCCGTAGCGGAGATCAGCCTTTTTAGGGTGTCGGTGAACGATGCTGCTGCGGTGGAGAATGTCACTGTCATTGGCCGGGTCTACGGGGATGTCACGGTAGGATCGGTCGACCAGACAGGTGCATCCATCCGCCGGGTCGGGGCGCCGGTGCGGGGAGGTGCAGAGCACATGCGGCGCCGCGCGTTTCTCCGGAACTTCGCGCTGGGGGTTGGATCCTCCGTCTCGGCTGGAATGTGGGAGGCGCTCGAAAGTATCCAGCAGGGCATCGAGGAGGATCTTTCCAGCAGGTCGGAAAGACGAGATCTGGCGCAGCCCTGGGATGTCATCGCGGCAAACTATGCGCGATCCTACGCGGTGCGCCCCCCGGTGTCGCTCCTTCGGGATGTCGTCCTTGACGTATCCGACCTCCAGAGCTCCATCGAGGAATCTCGTTCCCCGGCTCGCCGAAAGCATCTGGTGCGTTCCCTTGGTCAGCTGTCGGCGCTCGTCTCGATTCTCGCTGACGACCTGGGTGAAAGTCGAACATCGCGAAACTGGATGCGCACCTGCCGTCTTGCCGCCGACGAGGCAGGAGATCAAAAGCTTGGCGCCTGGAGCCTGGCCCGGGAGGCGTTCTTCTTCCTGCACTACAGCGGATCACCGTGGCGGGCGGTCGAACTCGCCAGGGCGGCCGAAGAGCAAGCAGGGTCAGGGCGCTACGCGGCGGGTGTGATGGCGCCTACGGTCGAAGCGCGAGCGCTCGCCGAACTGGGGGACGAGCACGGCGCGCTCATCGCCCTGGGCCGGGCCGAGGACGCGTTTGACATGGTTGGCGATCCGGAGTCCGGCGGGGTTTTTGGCTGGACCGAGCAGCAGCTCAGGTTCAGTGCCGGCAAGTCCCTGACGACCCTGGGCTCGACGCGCCTGGCGCTGGATGCCCAGGATCGCGCACTGGACCTGTTTCCGGCGACGGAAATTCTTGACCCAACCCTCGTGCGGCTTGATCGAGCCCAGGCGCTCATCCGCGGCGGCGATGTTGTCGGTGGCTGTCAGTTCGGCATCGAGACACTTCAGGGCATCCCGGCCGAATTTCGGTCACAGCTGATCAAATCGTGGGCGGACGACGCCCTGCTGGCCGTGCCGAAAGATGCTCGACGACTCGCGGCCGTGCGTGAGTTCGGCGAAGTCGGAAAAATGTTGCTCAGTTGACAACGTTGTCCGGAGTGCCGGCCAGGTAGGCGGCGATGTTCGAGATGCAGACATCTCCTTTGCGGGTTATCGCCCGATCGGTGTAGAAGCCGATGTGCGGAGTGAGGACTACATTGGGCAGCCGGGTCAGGCGTTCGTCCGGAAAATCGATGTCATCCAGTGCCGCTCCCGCAATCCTGCCCTGTGCCAGTGCGTCGACGAGCGCGGACTGGTCTGTCACTGCCGCCCGGGACGTGTTTATGATGAATCCGGTCGGCCTCATCAGCGCGATCTCGTCCCTGCCGATCAGCTGCCGGGTGCCGGCTGTCAGTGGTACGTGCAGTGAGACGACATCGCTGGATGAAAGCAGTTCGTGCAGCGACACACAATCGACTCCCAGCGTCGCGGCTCGAGCCGGTGTGAGGTTCGGGGAGTGCGCAAGAACCCGAACGTCGAAGGCCTTCGCCAGCCTGGAGACCTCGCGGCCGATGCTGCCGACTCCGATCAGGCCAAGCGTCTTTCCGGGCAGCTCGAATCCCTGAAAACCTCGCCACTCGTAACTGCCGCGACGTACCGACAAATCTGCCGGAACAATTTTTCTGGCCAGGGTGAGCAGAAGGCCGATCGTCAACTCGGCCACGGCGCGCTCCGCATAGGAAGGAACATTGGTGACGGTGATGGCGCGCTCTCGTGCGAACGTGGTGTCAACATAGTCGAATCCGGTCGCCCAGACCGAGATGAGGCGGAGCCGGGGTAGCTGTGCGAGTTCGGCCGCGCCGAGCTGCGTCCAGCCCACCACGGCGATGTCAGCCTGTGCCAACCGGCGTACGGCCTCGCCGCCGTCCACGGGACTGTCGTGCTGGACGTCGACCGATCCGAGGCTCGCCAGCCGCCTGTACTGCCGGTCGGAAAGCTCCACCTCATCCAGGACAACGATATGCATGCAGGCCAACTCCCGTGTCCGCTATGCGCCCTTCGGAAAGGGGGATGGCGGAACCCTACCCGGACGACCCGCGGCTGCGGTCCTGGGGAGTCGGCCGGCGAACCACGAGCCGCCGTGCGAGGAGGCCGCAGCGGGTCAGAAGACGCGGCGGGGGGTGGACCAGGTGGCGGTCGGCCCGGAGGACCGCCAGATCATGTGGAGTTCGTCGCCGACGCGGGCGAGGACCTCCAGATGGCCGTCGAAGTTGCTCTGGATCATGGAGACCGCGTCGACGCGCCCCAGCGAGGGGGCGAAGGGGCGCGGGCCGCTCCAGAACGGGGTGGACGCGCCGTTGTTGCGGTAGTAGTGGATCAGCCCTCCGCCGGCGGAGGGGACGACGACCTCGAAGTTGCGCGCGCCACCGGAGAACGTGCTCTGGATGAGCGCGGGGTTGCCGGCGACACCTTCACCGAAGGTCGGGCCGGTTCGCCACACCGCGGTGTTGTCCCGGGTGAGGTGGACGAGCCGGCTGCCGACCCGCACGACGGCCTCGAGCATGCCGGTGCCGCCGCCGAGGGTGCCGTGGATCAGGCTGACCGCGTCGACCTTGCCGAGGTTCGCGCCGAACCGGGTCGGACTGCTCCACGGGAAACCCTGCACGTCGTGGTTACGCCACAGGTGGACGAGGCCCACGTCGGCGGCGGGCACGAGCAGTTCGAAGTTGCCCTTGGCGCCGAGTCGGCTCTGGACCAGCGACGGCACACCCCGGACACCCTGACCCGAGGCGATCGGGACGGGTGCGTGCCAGGCGAACATGCCGGTGCTTTCCCGCCAGAGGAACTGCAGCCCGTCCCCGACCCGGACGACGACCTCCAGTGGCCCCGGAGTGGCCAGCGTGCTCTGCACCATCGAGACGGCGTCGACGGGGCCGAGGGACTGCGCGGTCTGCCACGGATCGCGCCACGGATAGCTGGTGATGTCGTTGTCGCGCCAGACGTGGGTGAGCCCGGCGAACACCGAGGGGACGAGCACCTCGAAGTTGCCGGTGCGGCCCAGGCCCTTCGACTGGATGAGCACCGGGTTGCCGGTCACGCCACGTCCCCAGCCGAGCTGGCTCGGGGTGTAGCGGCACAACGCGAAACTGTTGGAACGCATCAGGCAGTCGACCGGGGCGGAGGCGCAGCTGTCGCAGTTGCCGTTGGGGGCGTGGAAGACACCCCATTCGCCGCCGCAGTCGCAGCCGGCGCCGCCGTACTCGTCGGGGGCGCCGAAGATGTGCCCGGTCTCGTGGGTGAACACCCGGTCGATGTTGTCGGGACCCCAGCCGTCGTTCTCGTACGACATGACGATGCGCGGCCCGCCGATCGACGAGTACGCGAAGTAGCCGACCGGGTACTTGGTGAAGAACGCGCAGTACGCCCAGGTGGTCTGGAGCCGGCCGCGCAGCGCGTCCACGTAGTCGTAGACGCCGTCGAAGTTCGGCTTGTGGCCGAGCCGGTCCATGGTCGGGTCGCGCCACAGCGCCTCGAGGTCGGTGGCGTTCGGGTTGGCCGCGACCGACAGCCGCACGATCTGGATGTCGTAGTGGAAGGCCAGGTCCGCCGCCGGGTTGGTGGTGGCGTACCAGGACAGGCCGTTCTGTACCTCGGCGACGACCTTCGTCCGCTCGGCGGCGGTGAACTGCAGGTCGGCGGTGGGCCCTTCGACGAGGATGAGCCCGACGGCGACCGAACCCTCCAGCCGCGAGCTGGTCGGCACGCCCGCCGCACTGGAAGACGGCAGCGGGCCGTTCGACGCCCCGTCGCCGATCGCGCCGTTCGACGAGGTGGCCCGCACCGCCGCCCCCGTGGCCGCTGTCCCCGTGGCCGCTGTCCCCGTGGCCGCTGTCCCCAGGGTCGAGGTGCCACCCGCCGACGTGGTGCCGCTCACGGCGGACGACGGGTCGGTGGGGGCCAGCGGCGTGGCGGTGGGGGAGAGGGCCGCGGGCGGGGTCGGGGTGCTGGGCGCGGAGGTCCGCGGGGGTGGGACGTCGGTGCAGGGCCGGTCCATGTCCCAGTCGTGGCCGTCCCGCGGGCGCTCGGCCTTCATCTGACGGTAGGCCGAGCTCGCCCGCAGCCGGAAGGCGTCCAGCCCCAACGTCTCGGCGCGACTCAGACCGGGGGAGACCCCCGTGGTGGACACGACGCTGCCGTCGGCGGGGGGGATCAGCGCGGCGAGCCCGCGCACCCCGGGCTGGTGCTGCGTGGTCGCCGAGCGGCGCGCGGTGTCGGGGTCACGCGGCCGACCGAGCACCTGGACCCGCCCGTAGTGGTGCAGAGTCCGCTCGCCGCGGGGGTCCGCGGGTGTCGCCGCGCCCGGGGCGCCGGCGGTCGTGCCCGCGGTGCCCGCTGTTCCGGCGGCACCGGTCGGGACGGCCGAGGTGGTCGTGGTCGGTGGGGTCGCCCCCCGCCCCGGCTGGTCAGGACTCGCCGCCGCGCGCAGCACGCTGGCGCTGCCCGGACCGGACGGGATGATCAGCGCGCGTTCGTCGACCGGTACGTCCCCCGCCATGCGTGATCATTGTCCTTTCGGTGGGAATGGCTGTGCGGAGTTGTATCGCGATGGGCGGTCATTGTGTCGGGCTTTTGCCCAAGCAACCGCTTTCCGTGGCCGATCGCCCCGGGCCGTCCGGTGGACCCGGCGCGCCGCGGCCACCCGGATCGGCCTGTCGGCTTCGGCTACCGGGTCGGCGGCAGGCCGTTGCCCGACTGCGGCATCTCGGGCCAGCTCGAGCCGACGGCGGCACGCTGCGTGCCGCCCATCCCGTTGTTGCCGAGGGAGCCGCCGCCGATGCTCGGCCCACCCATCGCCGGGTTACCCATCCCGTTGTTGCCCATGGAGGGGCCACCCACGGCCTCGGCGACCTTGCGCATGATGGCCTCGACCAGCCGGACCGCCTCGGCGGTCCCGAGGTTCAGCACGATCTCCGAATCACCCGCCACCTGGAACCGCACCGACACGTCCGCCATGGTCAGGTACCCCTTCGTTGTGGCCGCCCGCACCTGTGCGGGTCTGTTGCCATCCGTGACGTTACGGGGGGAGGAGTCCGCGGCGTGCGGCGCCTCGGCCTCGACTCTGCATCGTGTCGGTGTCGTCTCGGCAGCGGTGCGGCCGGCGTGACCGCATGGCAGACCGCCGCGACCGTACGGGTAGGGTTCTCCCGATGAACGATGGGACGGCGACGGTCCGTGACTGTGTCGCGGTGTTGGAAAGCGTCTATCCGCCGAGCTGGGCCGCCACGTGGGACGCGGTCGGGCTGGTGGTCGGCAACCCGGACACACCGGTCGAGTCGGTGCTGTTCGCGGTCGACCCGACCTCAGAGGTGGCCGCCGAGGCGGCCCGCTCCGCCAACCTGCTGATCACCCACCACCCGCTGTTCCTGCGCGGCGTGCACACAGTGGCCGAGACGACCCCCGGCGGCCGGGTGGTCGCCACCCTGGTGCGCGCCGGCGTGGCCCTGTTCACCGCCCACACCAACGCCGATGTCGCCGCACCCGGGGTGAGCGACGCCCTGGCCGCGGCGCTCGGCCTGCGCGACGTCCGCCCGCTGGAAGCCCAGCATGCCGCCGCCGTCGAGGCCGAGGCCGCCGAGGTGGCCGCCGGGGCGGTCGGGGCGGTCGGGGCGGTCGACGAGCACGACGCCGGTGGCGAGCCTGACCCGGCGGTGTGCCGGGGGCTCGGTCGGATCGGTGAGCTGGCGGCACCCGAGTCGCTCGGGGAGTTCTGCGCCCGGATCGCGCGGGCACTGCCCGCCACGGCCGGGGGAGTGCGGGCGACCGGGCCCGCGGACACCCCGGTGCGCCGGGTGGCCGTCTGCGGCGGATCCGGTGGGGAGATGGTCGGTGCCGCCCGGGCGGCCGGTGCCGACGTGCTGGTCACGGCGGACGGCCGGCACCATCACGTGCTGGACGCGGTCAGCGCCCATCCGGTCGTCCTCGTCGACGTGGCGCACTGGGCCAGTGAATGGCCCTGGCTCGAGCAGGCCGCCGCCCGGTTGACGGCAGGTCTCGCGGCTCGGGGACGTACGGTGAGGACGACGGTGTCCACTCTTGTGACCGACCCCTGGCGCCTGCACGTCTCGTCCCGCTAGCCCGGCGGGCGAAGGCACGCGGCCGCGCCCGCGGTGGGCCCGTCGCCACACCTGGGCACGCTTCGGTTCGACGGCACGCTTCGGTTCGAGGGCACGACGCATTTCGAGGGCACACCGGTGAGGAGTCCATGAAGGCCGAACCAGCAGTTCAGCTCCGCCTGCTTGAGCTGCAGGCGCTTGATTCCGGCATCGACCGGCTGGCCGCGCGCCGCCGTACGCTGCCCGAGCTCGAGGTCATCACCGCCCGCAGCGCCGATCTGGCGTCGATCAGTGACGATCTCATCGGTGTCCGTACCGAACTCGGTGATGTGACCCGAGCTCAGCGTCGGTTGGAAGACGAGATCGAACTGGTCCGTTCCCGCTCCGCGCGCGACACCGATCGGCTCGGCTCCGGTGCCATCAGCAACGCCCGTGAGCTGGAGAACCTCCAGTCCGAGGTGGCCTCGCTCGCGCGCCGCCAGGGAGTCCTGGAGGACGAGGCGCTCGAGCGGATGGAGGCCGTGGAGGCCCTGGACGGCCGCATCGCCGACCTGGAACGCCGCGAGGCCGACGTGCGCGCTGAGCTCGACGCGGCGAACACCGCCCGGGACAAGGCCTGCGGCGAGATCGACGCCGAGACCGTCCGCCTGCGTGACAGGCGCGGCGCTCTCGCCCCGTCCCTGCCGGACGCGCTGGTCACCCTGTACGAGCGGATTCGGTCGACGTCCGGTGGGGTCGGCGCGGCGGCACTGCTGCGGCGACGCTGCCAGGGCTGTCACCTCGAGCTCTCCGGCGGGGATCTGCGTGAGGTCGCCGCCGCGCCCGCCGACGAGGTGGTCCGCTGCGAGGAATGCCAGCGGATTCTGATCCGCACCGCCGAGTCCGGCCTGTAACCGGACGATCCAGCTGGACGATCCAGCTGGACGGGGACGCGCCGCAGCGCGGCGAAGTGGGGTCGGCGGTCGGGGGGTGAGCTGTCGGTGGGACGCTTACGCCGGGCACGGCGTGTGGGCAACGGCGTGAGGGGAGACGCGGATGAGCACCGAGCGCACACTGATCGTCGAGGCTGACGGGGGGTCCCGCGGCAATCCGGGCCCGGCGGGCTACGGCGCCGTCGTCCGTGACGCCGCGAGCGGTCGTGTCATCGCCGAACGCGCCGCGTCGATCGGACGGGCGACCAACAACGTCGCCGAGTACTCCGGGCTGATCGCGGGCCTGCGGGCCGCCGCCGACCTCACCGCGCCGTCCACCGGGTCGGTCACCGTCGAGGTCAGGATGGACTCGAAGCTCGTCGTCGAGCAGATGAGCGGCCGCTGGAAGATCAAGCATCCGTCGATGCGCCCGCTGGCCGAGGAGGCCGCCGGCCTCGCCCGCGACTTCGTCGCCGTGCGCTACCGCTGGATTCCCCGCGAGCGCAACGGCGACGCCGACCGGCTGGCCAACGAGGCCATGGACGCGGCCGCCGCCGGCCGTACCTGGGAACCCACCGAACCCCAGTCGCCCGACCCCGAACCCCACCGCGCCCCCACCACCAACCGCCTCTCCGGCTGGATGGCCCCGCCCGCGCCGCCGACCACCACCGTCCTGTTGCGTCATGGCCAGACCCCGCTGTCCGCGGAGAAGCGTTTCTCCGGCACCATCGAGGCCTCGCTGACCGACCTCGGTCTCGAACAGGCCGCCGCCGCGGCCCACCGGCTGCGCGACGAGCCCTTCGACCTCATCCTCAGCTCCCCGCTCAAGCGCGCCCGCCAGACAGCCGAGGCCCTCGGCCGCGACTACACCGTCGAGGACGACCTGCGCGAGTCCAGCTTCGGTGCCTGGGAGGGCATGACCTTCGCCGAGGTGCGCGAGCGTTTCCCGGACGACCTGGACGCCTGGCTCGCCGACCCCGCCGTCCCGCCCCCCGGCGGCGAGAGCCTGCTCGACACGATCGCCCGGGTCGGCCGCGTCCGCGACCGCCTGCTCGCCGAGCATCCCAGCGCCCGAGTCCTGATCGTCTCGCATGTCACCCCGATCAAGGGTCTCACCCAGCTCGCGCTCGCCGCCGAGCCGACCGTCCTGTACCGCCTGCACCTCGACCTGGTGGCCCTGAGCACCATCGACTGGTACTCCGACGGTCCCGCCGTCCTGCGCGGTTTCAACGACACCCACCACGTCGCGCACCTCACCACCGCCGGCGAGTAGCAGCCCGCTGCTGAGTAGTCACAGCCAGGGAGTGGCCAGACCGTTGGCGGGGCCGAGTAGCCGGGTCTGCCGTCTGAACGTGCGGCACCATCCCCCGGATGACGGCATCGCCGAGGAGTTCGACGCCATCGTCGATCGCCATGAACCTGCCCGTCCACCTGTGCACTCTCCGTAGCTAGATCGCGCCTCTCCAGTGCGGAAAGCAACGCTGCTCTCGCCGTCCCCACGGTCCGCAACGAGCCCTACGGCAAGATCCGTCCACGCGGGTCGTTGTGGGGGGCATATCGGACATGACTGCCCCCACGGCGACCCGTGTGCATTCTGCACACCCGCGACCCCCGGCAGTGGCATGACGGAACGTGATCACGGTCGAGGGGCGGCGCCGGGCGCGGCGGTGGCAGGGTTCGGTGTCCGCCTCGTCCTTCGCGGCTGACGCGGTAGCCATGGCGCCAAAGTGGCGCCCGAATGGGCACTCGGGTGGCGCCAAAATTGGCGTTGACATGGCGCCATAATGGCGCCAGACTGACGGTCATGGACCTCACGCCGTATGTGGAGAACCTCCGGAGCGAGCTGCTGGCCGCGGCGGACTCGGGGGAGGCCCAGGCGCTGGCCGAGCGGCTGACCGCCGCGGTGGCCTCGGCGTCCCGGCTCACGTTGCTCGAGGTGCTGTCCGCCGCCGCCGAGGAGGTCACCCGTGACCTCGCCCCCGGGTCGGTGGAGGTCCGGCTGCGCGGGCGCAACCCGTACTTCGTCGTGACCCCGCCGGAGACCTCCGGCCGTGAGCGCAACGGCCAGGGAGGAGCTCCTGTCACGGGCACGCCGGCGGGAGGCGAGAGCGAGCAGGGTGAGCAGGGCGAACCGCAGATCCGGCGTGGCCCCAGTGGCTATGACGAGCACGATGGGCCGCAGTGGCGGGATGCGTCGGCGACCTGGGTTCGACCGGGTCGGTCGGGCGTGGCCGCGGGGGGTGCGGGGGCGTCGTCGGTGGGGCTGCCACCGATGCCGGCGGAGTTCGCGGACGGCCGGGACGGCGCCGTGTCACGTATCAACTTCCGGCCACCGGAACAGCTGAAGCTGCGCATCGAGGCCGCCGCCGCGCAGGAAGGGCTGTCGGTCAACGCCTGGCTCGTCCGAGCGGTCAGCGCGGCTCTTGCCGACCCCGGGGCCGATCCGGATGCCGGCCGGCGCCGCGCACGTCGCGACCCGGGTGGCGGCGGACGCTTTGTCGGCTGGGTCGGTTGACCCCGGGGCCGGCCCGCTGTCCCAGCGGGACATCGTGGGGAAGGCATCGAAAAGCTGACCGGACAAGAGCGAACGAGGAGGAGCTCGCGTGGCCACATTCAGTACACCCGAACCCATCACCGTCGACCTGAAGCTGGGAGACGGCCAGGTACAGATCATTGCCAGTGACCGTCAGGACACTGTCGTCCAGGTCGAAACGGAAGGTCCGGGCACGGCCTCGGGACGCGTCCGGGTCAATTTCACCGGCAACAAGCTCGAGATCAGGTCGACAAAGCCCACCGGCGGACGCGCCGGCAACCGTGGCCCGGTAGGCGTGACGGTCGAGGTGCCGAACCGGTCCAGTCTGGTGACGCGGACCGCCAACACCGACATTCGCGCCCGGGGGATTCTCGGTGCCTGCCGACTGAACGGCGCCACCGGTCTCGTCGAACTGGACCGGACAGACGAGGTGCAGGTGAACCTCGCCGACGGTGACCTGCGGATCGGCTGTGTGAACGGGGATGTCGTGGTGCGCAGCGGGCGAAGCTCGGTGCATATCGATGAGATCCGTGGTGCGGCGACCGTCAAGGCCGCGACCGGCCCGGTCGTCATCGGGATGGCCGGGGGCGACCTGGTGGTGGCCACCGCCGGCGGCGACGTCGCCGTCGATCACGCCGCCGCGAACGTCACCGTCCGCACCGCGTGGGGCAACCTGCGGGTCGGAGAGGTGGTCGGCGGGCGGGTCGACCTCGCCACCGGCACCGGTGACGTCGAGGTCGGTATCCGCGCGGGTCTGGCCGCCTGGGTGGACGCGCTCAGCAAGAACGGTGAGGTCCGCACCCTGCTGCCCCCGCGCAGCGGCCCTTCCTCGGCCGAGGACAAGACCGAGGTCCGTGCCCGCACCCAGAACGGCACCATCCTCATCCGCTCCGCTACCGAACCCGCCACGCCTGCCGACCCGACCGGCGACGTCGATCCCGCTGCCCCCTCCAGCGGGTGAAGGCGTCAGGCGGGGACGGCGGGAAGATCCCAGGTGTCGAGGCGGGTGGCGATGCCGGCCATCCCGTGATGGTGGCCGACGCGGCGGCGGGCGTCGGCGAGAAAGCGCCTCGCCCGGCGGGTCATCACCGCGTTGGGCCGGTGAGCGGAGATGTCCAGGGCCTCGTTGACCAGCGCCTCGGCCCGGTCTGCGTCACCCTGGTGCAGTTCGGCGGTGGCGGCCGCGATCCGGGCCATTGACCGTAGCCCGGTCGCCCCGGCCTGGTCGAGGCGGTGCAGGGCGGCATCGGTGTAGACCCGGGCGGCACGGGTCGCACCGAGTTCCACGTAGGCGGCGGCCGACAGTTCCGCGAGCGTGAGCGGGTTCAACGTGTCGATCGAGAAGCCGGGAACGCCATGCTGCTCCGCGGTGAGCGCGCCCTCGACCCGCCAGGCCCGGTCGATCGCCAGGTGCACACCGGGTCGATCACCCATCGCGGCCAGCACTCGGGCCTCGATCGCGGCCGCCCGGCCAGCCACCGGTGCCTGGGTGCCGACGTGGGCCGAGGCATCCCGGGCCAGCTGCAGCGCATCGTCAAGGCGACCGGCCTTGCGGGCGAGCGACGACTGCCACAGCCGAACCCATGCCTGCAGCGGCCGGTCCCGGGCCAGGTCCGCGTGCTCGAACGCCTCCGCGAACGAGACCCGGGCACACGTGGTGTCGCCGAGGTCATGGCGGGTGGTCGCCCACAGCGCGGCCAGCCTGCCGGCGGCCCGGTGCAGGCGGGCGTCCACGGCGGTGGAACGTCCGCCCTCGACCAGCATCGTGCGTACCACCGGTTGATGTCGCCGCAGGTACAGCGCGGTCGCACCGATCGGGTTCCGTTCGTAACCGGCGGTGAGCTGACAGATGCGGGACTCGACGTGCCCAAGAACGTCCTGTGACGGGATCATGCCGACGCCTCGCAGCAGCAGCAGGCCGGCGGGAAACGCCGTCCCTGCGTCTGCGGACAGCCGGAAGAACCGCCGCCTGCTGATCTCATGCATAGTGCACCTGTGCCCTGGTAGGTCTCCCGCCGCGCGGGAACATCGTCCGTTTGCGGACGGACCTGGACCGGACCCACTTCCATGTGCGCCCCCGTACTTTGCCCGACCACGTACTACGCGGACGCTAGTTGCGCGCGGACATCAGCGGAGGGCCAGACCGGGTGGCTGCGAGTGGTCTCCCGCCGTGGCCGACCAGGACGGTCCGGGCATGGGCAGTCGGCTACACCGGCGGTGTGACCGGGAAACGTAGCGCGCGGGCCCCGTCCTTCAGGGCGGGGCCTACGCGTCAACTCGGCTGCCAGAATGACCGGGGAATCGCGTGTTCTGTCAGGTGTGGGAAGTCGGGTGGTGAAGCGGGCGTACCGCTACCGTTTCTACCCGACTCCCGACCAGGTGGAGAACCTCGCGAAAACATTCGGCTGTGTCCGCTACGTGTACAACCGGGCACTTGCCGAACGGCATCGGGCGTGGTCCCAGGAACAGCGGCGGATCAGCCACGGGGAAACCGATCTGATGCTCACCGGGTGGAAACGGGACCC
>NZ_JALKFW010000220.1:0-31043 GCF_023243055.1 Frankia sp. AgPm24
TTCCAACATCACCCGGGCGGCTGCTCCGGGTGCTCCATCGGGTGGACCCCGGGCGTGGCCCCCGCGGGGGGCGCGGGGGCCCGGCGGGCCCGCCCGGGGGGCGGGGCGCGGCGGGGCCCCCCCCCCGGCCCCCGGGGGGGGGGGCGCCGCGGCGGGGGGCCCGGGGGGGGGGGGGGGGGGCGCGCCGGCCGCTCACCGGCGCCCAGCTCGCCGGCTGAGCGGCCCCACCATGACCCTCGAGACCGCCGTCTCCCCCACCACCGCCGCGGCCCCCGCCGCGACCCCGGCCCCCTCCGCTCCTGCCACCTCAGCCACCTCGACCGATACGACCACCTCGGCTTCAGGCGTCGCGGGCGCTCCCGGCGGCGTGAGGGCGGCTGCCGCGCCCACCTGGCCCGACCTGATCGGCACCCTGCTGGCGGGCACCCCGCTGGACCGGACGGGCACCGCCTGGGCGATGGACCAGATCATGGCCGGGGCGGCCTCACCCGCGCAGACAGCCGGCTTCGTGGTGGCGCTGCGGGCCAAGGGCGAGACCCCGGCGGAGATCGACGGTCTGGTCGAGGGGATGCTCGCCCACGCCGCCCCCCTGGACGTCGCCGCCGAGCTGCGCGTACGCGCCGTCGACACCTGCGGCACCGGTGGGGACCGCTCCAACACGGTCAACATCTCCACGATGGCCGCTCTCGTGGTGGCCGGCGCCGGCGTCCCGGTGATCAAACACGGCAACCGGGCGGCGTCGTCGTCCTGCGGGTCCGCGGATCTGCTCGCCGAACTCGGGGTGGTCGTGGACCTGCCGCCCGCCGGTGTCGCCACCTGCCTGCCTGCGGCGAACATCGCGTTCTGCTTCGCCCGGACGTTCCACCCGGCCATGCGGCACGTCGGCCCGATCCGGGCCGATCTCGGCGTGCCGACCGCGTTCAACATCCTCGGCCCGCTGACGAACCCCGGCCGCCCCGGGGCACAGTCCATCGGGGTCGCCGATGCTCGACTCGCGCCGGTCGTCGCCCAGGTGCTGGCCGACCGCGGCACCCGCGCCCTGGTCTTTCGCGGCGACGACGGGCTGGACGAGCTCAGCCCCGTGACCACCTCCACCGTCTGGGTCATCCCCGGCAACCCGGCGGGCTCGGCGGGCCTCACGGCCTCAGCGGACCTCGCGGGCTCGGCGGAGCAGGCGCCGCCCCGACGCGAACGCTTCGACCCACGTGAGGTCGGCATCCACGTCCCCGACATCGCCGCCCTGCGGGGTGCGGACGCCCCCCACAACGCCAGGGTCGCGCACGCGGTGCTGGACGGTGAGCCAGGCCCGGTCCGCGACACGGTGTTGCTGGCCGCTGCCGCCGCCCTGGTCGCCGCGGACGGCCCCACCCGGGCACCGGTCGCCGAGCAGATCGCCGCGGCCCTCACCCGCGCCGCCACCGCCATCGACTCCGGCGCCGCCCGCACCGTGCTGGACCGCTGGATCAGCACCAGCCAGGCCGCCGCGGCCGCGCACGACCACGCCCCACAAACCACCTGAGACACACCCACACGGGTAACCATTCGGGGACGTGGGGAAGCCCCCCGGCCCGGCAGCAGGCCGCACCGCCGCCCAGACCCGCACTTTCCCCGCCCCGCGCGGCGGCCAGCCCACCGCGCAGGCCACATGCCGAGGGATATGCGACCTCGCGCCGAGGACTCTTCGCCCTGGGACGGCCCGAATCCCGAACAAGCCTCGGCATCCCATGATCACGGCCGTGACCTGGCAGCGATTCGACCACCCTCGATGGTCCGAACGCGGAGACGGAGCGCCGCAACGGGCCGTCGAAACAAGCGGAAACAAGCGGAAAAGGGCAGAAAGCGGAAACGGGTTGGGGCCGGCATCCACCAGTGGCGGATGCCGGCCCCAACCGTCGAAAGGGTTCGGCTCAGTCCTCGGGCACGGGGGGGTGCCAGAAGTTCTCGAACACCAGGCAGGTCACGAAAGAGACCACCAGAACGGCGCCGAGCACGATCAGCCAGACCCCGAACACGAAGCCCATCGCGGCGGTGACCGCGCTGGCGCCGATGAAGAACGGGTAGTAGCTGCCGGGGGTGAAGTGACCGAGTTCGCCGGCGCCGTCGGCGATCTCGGCATCGGGCAGGTCCTGCGGACGCATGCCGATGCGGCGGCCGGTGAACATCAGGTAGCCACCGACGAGGAAACCCAGACCCGTGGTGAGGGTCAGGGCCGCGGTGCCGGTCGGGTCCTTGGACCAGAACCAGTAGACCAGCGCCGCCGCTCCGGCAAACAGGCCGAAGAAGCTGAAGATGATGCCTTCCACCTTCATACGATCGCCGCTCTCCTAGCTGATCTCGGGTGTCGCATGGTAGTCGACCCGGCCGACCGCGGCCGGGAAGTGCAGGTCGAACGCTGGCCGCTCGGAGCGGATCCGGGGCAGTGAGGTGAAGTTGTGCCGCGGCGGTGGGCAGGAGGTCGCCCACTCCAGCGAGTTGCCGTAGCCCCAGGGGTCGTCCACGATGGCCAGCTGGCCCTTGCGGTACGAATGCCAGAGGTTGTACAGGAACGGCAACGTCGACAGCGCCAGCAGGAACGATCCGGCGCTGGAGAACGTGTTCAGTGTGGTGAACCCGTCGGACGCACTGTAGTCGGCGTACCGGCGCGGCATGCCCTTCAGGCCCAGCCAGTGCTGGACGAGGAAGGTGGCGTGGAAGCCGATGAACACCGTCCAGAAGTGGATCTTTCCGAGGCGGTCGTTCATCATCCGGCCGGTGACCTTCGGGAACCAGAAGTAGGTCCCGGCGTACGCCGCGAACACCACCGTGCCGAACACGACGTAGTGGAAGTGGGCGACGACGAAGTAGCTGTCGCTCACGTGGAAGTCGATCGGCGGGCTGGCCAGCAGCACACCGGTCAGACCACCGAACAGGAACGTCACCAGGAAGCCGATGCAGAACAGCATCGGTGTCTCGAAGGTGAGCTGACCCCGCCACATCGTGCCGATCCAGTTGAAGAACTTCATCCCGGTCGGCACCGCGATGAGGAACGACAGGAAGGCGAAGAACGGCAGGAGCACCGCACCGGTGACGAACATGTGGTGCGCCCACACCGCGACCGACAGGGCGCCGATGCCGATGGTGGCGTAGACGAGGCCCTTGTAGCCGAACAGCGGCTTGCGGGAGAACACCGGCAGGATCTCACTGACGATGCCGAAGAACGGCAGCGCCAGGATGTACACCTCGGGATGCCCGAAGAACCAGAACAGGTGCTGCCAGAGCAGCGCCCCGCCGTTGGCCGCGTCGAACACGTGCGCGCCGAAGCGCCGGTCGGCCTCGAGCGCGAGCAGCGCCGCGGCGAGCACCGGGAAGGCGATCAGCACGAGGATCGACGTGACCAGGAAGTTCCAGCAGAAGATCGGCAGTCGCCACATCGTCATGCCGGGGGCGCGCAGGCACAGGATCGTGGTGATCATGTTGACACCACCGAGGATGGTGCCCAGACCCGACACCACCAGGCCCATGATCCACAGGTCGGATCCGGCGCCCGGGGAGTAGACGTCGTTGCTCAGTGGCGCGTAGGCGAACCAGCCGAACGACGCGGCGCCGTTCGGGGTCAGGAAGCCCGCGACCACCGTGAGGCTGCCGAACAGGAACAACCAGTACGACAGCGCGTTCAGCCGCGGGAAGGCGACGTCCGGCGAGCCGATCTGCAGCGGCACCAACAGGTTCGCGTAGGCGAACGCGATCGGTGTCGCGAACATCAGCAGCATCAGCGTGCCGTGCATGGTGAACAGCTGGTTGTACTGCTCGTTGCCGAAGTACTGCAGCCCTGGCCGGGCGAGCTCGGCCCGCATCAGGACCGCGAGCACGCCTGCGAACAGGAAGAACCCGAGCGACGTCACGAAGTACATCACTGCGATGTCCTTGTGTGACGTCGTGCGCAGGTAGCCAAGCAGGTTCGTCCGCTTGGGTAGGTGGGGTAGGTCGGGCTCGGCGTGGCCGACGCCCGTTTCGTGCACCAGGGTCACTGTCCGCTCCCGGAGGTGGTGGCGGTGACCGCGGTGAGCGCTCCCGCGGCCTGCGTCTGCGTGCTCGACGACGATGCCGTCGACGACGACGCGGACGACGACGAGACGGGAGCGTTCAGTCGCTCCGTGATGAACTTGTCGTACTCGGCCTCGGGCACGACCTTGACGTAGAAGTTCATCCGGTCATGGTCGGTGCCGCAGAGCTCGGCGCAGCGGCCGATGAACGTACCGGTCTTGGTGACCGTCAGCTCGAACTGGTTGATCCGACCAGGTATGACGTCCCGCTTGAAGAGGAACTCGGGGACCCAGAAGGAGTGGATGACGTCCGGGGACGTCTCCACGAACCGGATCGAGCGGTTCTGCGGCAGCACCAGCACGGCGGGCTCGCCCGGACGGCCGGTGACCTCGATCTGGTTCTGGTTCGGGGTCTTCGGGCCGACGCCGGGGTCGAGGTACTTGAACTGCCAGTTCCACCGGAAGCCGACGACATTGACCGTCACGTCCGGGTTGGCGGAGAGCTTGGTGACCTCCGACTCGTCCCGGGCCGTGTAGTAGAACATGCCGACCACGATGACCACCGGCACGACCGTGTACAGAATTTCGACCGGCAGGTTGTAACGAATCTGCCGGGGAAGCACGTCGCTGCGCTTACGGAACGCGACGACGGCGTAAAAGATCATGCCCCAGACGATGACGCCGACGACGAGCGCCGCGATCGCCGACCCCTGCCAAAGATTGAGCAGGCGCGGCGAGTAGTTCGTCACACCATCGGGATAACCGAAGTTGGGTCGCTCGCAGGCGGTCGCCGCGACGCCCACGAGCGCAAGCGGCCCGACCATACGCAGGGTCCGGCGGCCACGCGAGCGCTGGTGCGCACGCTGCCCGCCGCCGTGCGCGCCGGGCGCCCCGCCGGATTCAGCCGGCATTGTCGGCGTGCCTCCGAGCTGCGCGGCCGGGACCTCCGCGACCGGAACATCCGCGACCGACGGCCGGGTCCGACCGAAGGATCTGCTCACCAGGTCCTGCCTCCCACGACTAGCGGCACGCGGCGACGGCGCGAACGCTGTCCTCCGCCATCCCGCGAAACCCCTGCAAACGCCATGTCACCCCGGTCGATCCCTCCGGACGACATGCTGTCTTCGACACGCTGTAGATGGTGCGGCAGCAGCGTATCTCAGCGGCCCGACAGCTTCTCGCCTCAGGCCCCATCAAGGGGCTGTGATGCACGCCCCGCCCGGCACGTCAGGGCGGTAGCGTCAGCGCCGTGCCGGCCTATCTCGACCATGCGTCGACCACGCCACTGCACCCCGCCGCTCGACAGGCTCTGCTGGTAGCACTGGATGAGGGCTGGGCTGATCCGGCTCGGCTCTATCGGGAGGGGCGCCGCGCGCGGATGCTGCTGGACGCGGCCCGCGAGTCCGTGGCGTCGGATCTCGGGGCCCGTCCAGACGAGATCAGTTTCACCTCCAGTGGCACCGCCGCGGCCAGCGCCGCACTGCTGGGCACGGCCGCCGCCCGCCGCCGCGCCGGTGATGTGGTGGTGGTCAGCGCGGTCGAGCACTCGTGCGTCCTGCACGCCGCCGCCCACCACGAACAGGCCGGCGGACGGGTCGTCCAGGTCGGCGTGGACGCGTTCGGCCGGGTCGACCCCGCCGCCTTCACCGCCCCGCCAGGCACCGCGGTGGCGAGCCTGCAGCACGCCAACCACGAGGTCGGCGTGCTGCAGCCGGTCGCCGAGGTGGCCGAGCGGCTGCACGCGGCCGGCGTCCCGCTGCACACCGACGCGGCCGTGACGGTCGGGCATATCCCGGTGGACCTGCGTGCCCTCGGGGCGGACCTGCTGACCGCGAGCGCGCACAAGTTCGGCGGTCCGGCCGGGGTGGGCCTGCTGGCGGTGCGCACCGGCACCCGCTGGCGCTCCCCCGGCCCGACGGACGAACGGGAGGGCGGCCGGGTCCCCGGCTTCCCGGACGTCCCGTCGATCGTCGCCACCGCCGCGGCGCTGGCGGCCCGCGGCAGCGAGCTCGACGCCGAGGGTCCGCGGCTGGCCGCGCTCGGCGCCGAACTACGCGGCCGGCTCCCCACGCTGATCGACGGGGTCGAACTGCTCGGCGATCCCTCGCCCGACGGGTCCGTCCGCCACATCTGTGCCTTCTCCTGCCTGTACGTGGCGGGAGAGGCCCTGCTCGACGGGCTGGACCGGGCCGGGATCGCGGTCAGTTCCGGCTCCAGCTGCACCTCGGACGCCCTCACGCCGAGCCATGTGCTGGTGGCGATGGGCGCCCTCACCCACGGCAACCTGCGGGTCTCCTTCGGCCGGGACTCCACCCGCGCCGACGTCGACGCGCTGCTCGCCGTCCTGCCGGGCGTCGTACGTGAGGTCCGCGCCCGTTTCGGCGCCGCGGACCTGGACCCGACGCTATGACCCCGACGGCATGACCCCCGACGGCACGACCATGGTGGACGCGCGTGGTCGGCGCTGCCCGCTGCCGATCATCGATCTCGCCCGGGCCATCGTCACCCTCGCCGACGGCGACACGATCACGCTGTGGGCGGATGATCCCGCCGCCGGCCCGGACGTCGCCGCCTGGTGCCGGCTGCGGCGCCAGGAACTGGTGTCCTCACGCCCCCTGCCCACCGGCGGCGAGGAGTTCGTCGTCCGCCGTCGGAGCTGAGCGGCCCCGACCGCGGACGACGACGGACCCCACATCGGGCAGGACGTCCGGTGGCCCCTGCCCGGGCCGCACACCTGGCCGGGCAGGCCAGACCGGGCAGGCCGGGGCATGTGATCAGGCGGTGGGCAGATGCTCGGCGATCTCGGCGGCGGCGGACTCGCCGTAGGCCTCGGCGAGGCGCTTGACCGCCTCGGCCGGGTCGACCTCGTACTCCTGCGGGCCGACGGTCTCGAGCACCAGGGTGGCGATGAGCGCGCCCACCTGGGCGGACCGCTCGAGCGGGAGACCCCAGGACAGGCCGGCGAGGAAACCGGCGCGGAAACCGTCGCCGACACCGGTCGGGTCCGGGGTGTCGCGGGCGGGGACGACGGGCACCCGGATCAGGTCCTGACCCGGCGCCTCGATCACCACGCCGTCCTTGCCGTGGGTGGTGACCCGTACACCGACCACGCCGCGGATGTCCTCGTCCGACCAGCCGGTCTTGCTGGCCAGCAGCGCCTTCTCGTACTCGTTGCAGAACAGGTAGGCCGCGCCGTTGAGGAGCTCCCGGATCTGCGGGCCGTCGAGCAGGGCGAGCTGCTGGGACGGGTCGGCGGCGAACGCGTAGCCGCGCTCACGGGCCTCCTGCGCGTGGCGCAGCATCGCGACGGGGTTGTTGGGGCTGACGACGACCAGGTCCAGCCCGCCGAACCGCTCGGCGATCGGCGCCAGCTCGATGTCGGCGGACTCGTCCATCGCACCCGGGTAGAAGGAGGCGATCTGGTTGAGGTCGAGGTCGGTGGTGCAGACGAACCGGGCGGTGTGCGCG
Source organism: Frankia sp. AgPm24 (assembly GCF_023243055.1). Classification (NCBI taxonomy): domain Bacteria; kingdom Bacillati; phylum Actinomycetota; class Actinomycetes; order Frankiales; family Frankiaceae; genus Frankia; species Frankia sp. AgPm24. Next base: position 7,491 of record NZ_JALKFW010000220.1, read on the forward strand.
CTCGAGCTCACCCGCAGCACGCTGGTGTCCACCCCGTGGCTGTCCAGCCAGGCGCGGTAGTCGCCGAAGTCGGACCCGACCGCTCCGACGAGGATCGGGCGAAGGCCGAGGCGGCCCAGGCCGATCGCGATGTTGGCGGCGACGCCGCCGCGTCGCACCACGAGTTCGTCCACCAGGAACGACAGCGAGACCTTCTCGAGCTGGTCGGCGAGCAGCTGCTCGGCGAACCGTCCCGGAAAGCGCATCAGGTGGTCGGTAGCGATCGAACCGGTAAGGGCGATATCCACGATCGTGCAGCCTACCGGTACGACGAAGCCCCCCCGGGGCCCGGGGGGGGCCGCGGGGGGGGCTTCGAGGCGATGCGGGGTGCGGCGGCCCGCGAGGGGCCACCGGTTGGTGCTAGTTGAACGAGTCGCCGCAGGCGCAGGAACCCTGCGCGTTGGGGTTGTCGATCGTGAAGCCCTGCTTCTCGATCGTGTCGACGAAGTCGATCGTCGCGCCACCGAGGTACGGGACGCTCATCCGGTCAACGGCGACCTTGACGCCGGCGAAGTCCAGGACGGTGTCGCCGTCCAGGGACCGCTCGTCGAAGAACAGCTGGTAACGCATGCCCGAGCAACCACCCGGCTGCACCGCGATGCGCAGCTTGAGGTCATCCCGGCCCTCCTGCTCCAGCAGGGTCTTCACCTTGCCAGCGGCCATCTCGGTGAGGGTGACGGCCGAGGACTGCGTCGCGGTCTCCGTCGTGTCCTGAACGGTCATAGAGACTTCTCCTGCCCATGCTGTGATGTGGCCTGGCGGGGCCGGGCCACTGGTTCCGGTCGGGTAGTGCGTTTCCGGTCGGTCGCTTTCCGGTCAGGTGTCGCTTGCGGTACTGCCCGCGACGCCTCCACTCCCGGCAGACGCCCCGGACACGGCACAGCCAGTGCGCCGACATCCATGCCCAACACCATCGGACGGGATCCGCTTCCCATGGTAGCGAGACCGAGCAGGACCGACCACGGCACGATCCGGTCCACCACGAGACCCCCGTCACCTTGGGTTATGTCCTCGGTGGTTACCCACCCGGCCCATCGCCGCGGGACACCTGGCCCACCAGCGGGGGCGGACCGGCGTCTTGACCCCCTGCGACGTGGGACATCACGCGTCACAGGGGCGCGAACACCGCCCCGGGAGACCGGCTGGCACCCGCGCGGGCGGGGCCCCGCCGAGCCACGACCGCCGCTCGGTGACCCCCACGACGAGTCGCCCCCGAGACACCACATCCGCGCATACGATGACGCCCAGGGGAGTTAGAGTCTCATCGACCATTCGCGGACGGCCACGGCGGGTGCGCTGGCCGGCCGGCACACATGACAGGCGGCCAGGCTCACGGGCCGGCCGACCGGAGGAGTGTCATGACCATCAACCCGGCCCTCGAGCACAACCCGTCCCGCACGCCGTCCGCTCTCGTCCACCCGAACCCGAACCCGGGGCCGAACCCGAACCAGGCGCCGAACCCAGGGCCAAACCCGGGCCCGGATCCTGGTCTCGCGGCGGTGGGTACCGCCCCGTCGCCCCTGGCGCTGCTGCTGCTGGGGCGCGGCGCGGATCCGGCCAGCGAGCGCGGTGTCGACTGCCCGGGTGACCTGCCGCCGGCCGCGGACCCGGACCTCGCCGCCCGGGCCGCCGCCGCGAAGGCCACCCTCGGGGAGAGGGTGTTCATCCTCGGGCACCACTACCAGCGCGACGAGGTGATCGCGTTCGCCGACGTCACCGGCGACTCGTTCAAGCTCGCCCAGCTCGCCGCGGCCCGCCCCGAGGCCGAGGCGATCATCTTCTGCGGTGTGCACTTCATGGCCGAAAGCGCCGACATCCTCACCGGCCCGCACCAGAAGGTGATCCTGCCGGACCTGGCCGCGGGCTGCTCGATGGCCGACATGGCCACCGCCGAGCAGGTCGAACAGGCCTGGGACGACCTGGCCGACGCCGGGGTCGAGGCCACCACCGTGCCGGTGAGCTACATGAACTCCTCGGCCGCGATCAAGGCGTTCACCGGCCGTCACGACGGCACCATCTGCACGTCCTCGAACGCACGACGGGCACTGGAGTGGGCCTTCGGCGCACGCGGCGGCGAGCGGGTGCTGTTCCTGCCCGACCAGCACCTCGGGCGCAACACCGCGATCGCCGAACTCGGGATGACCGAGGCCGACTGCGTCGTCTACGACCCGCGGCGCCCCCGCGGCGGGCTCAGCCAGGCCCAGCTGCGCGACGCGAAGATGATCCTGTGGCGCGGCCACTGCTCGGTACACGGGCGCTTCACCAGGCAGAGCGTGGACGAGGTGCGCGCCCGGGTACCCGGTGTCACCGTGCTGGTGCACCCGGAGTGCCGCCGTGAGGTGGTGACCGCGGCGGATCTGGTCGGCTCGACCGAGTACATCATCGCCGCCGTCGACGCCGCGCCCCCCGGCAGCGCGTTCGCCATCGGCACCGAGCTGAACCTCGTGCGGCGGCTTTCCACCCGCCACCCCGACAAGACGATTGTCTTCCTGGACCGTACGGTGTGTTTCTGCTCCACCATGAACCGGATCGACATGCCGCATCTCGTCTGGGCGCTGGAGTCCCTCGTCCGCGGGGAGACGCCGAACCAGATCACGGTCGACCCGGACGTGGCCACCCCTGCTCGGAAGGCACTCGATCAGATGTTGGCTCTGCCCTGATGGCCCTGCTCAAGCGCCGTGGGGGCGCCGATCCCGACTTGTCCGACGCCCCGGCGGTCCTCGACGAGCAGCTTGCCGACGACGACCCGCGCCGCTCGGGCGGCAAGGGCCGTCCGACGCCCAAGCGCTCGGCCGCCCGGGCCGCCCGCACGCAGACGGTCTCGACCGCGAAGAAGCCGGCGAACAAGCAGGAGGCCCGGGCCGCCCGGCGCAAGCAGAGCCAGGACTACCGCTCGGCGATGATGTCCGGGGACGTCAGCCGGCTGCCACCGCGTGAGCGTGCCCCCGAGCGGGTGCTGGCCCGCGACTACGTCGACACCCGGATCAACGTCGGCCCGTTCTTCCTGATCGCCGCGGTCATCTACTTCGTCGGCGGGTTGATCCCCGTGGGAGCCATCCGGCTGGCCGCGACGCTGCTGATGCTGGTCGGCATCGTCGCGGTGGTGGTCGACTCGGTCCTGCTGTCCTGGCAGGCCAGCAAGCGGGTCGCCGCCCGTTACCCCGACTCCCGGGTGCGGGTGCGCGCCTACGCCGCCCAGCGCGCCCTGTTGCCGCGCCGTTGGCGCCTACCCCGCCCGCGCGTCTCCCGCGCCAACCCCACGCCGTAGCCCTGCCTGCCCGGGTCGTCGTGGGAGTGGGGTCGTGTGCGGTTCGCTGCCCACCACGACCCGGGTGAATATCCGGAGGCGTTCGGACATGGGAGCCCATACCATTCGGTCCGCCCAGGAACAGCTGCCACACGGGCAGGAGCCGACAGTGTCCCATGATCCGGATCTTCTACTGAGACTGGTTCGAGAACAGCTCCAGAATCCAGCACGCGGGCTCGGGGAGAGAACGACCTGGGTCGGCGGCCGTGTGCTCGACTCCGACCATGTGGTGATGCTGTACCGAGAGGGAGCCGGCGGTCCGGTCATCGGCCAGCACTACCAGCTCTCCGCATTCGCTTCGATGTTCGATCCGGAGACGACCACGGAGGGGCTCGCGCACATCATCTTTGTCAACGAGATCACCGACCCGAGTGGACCTGGCGAGCACCTCGACGTCGACTGGGCGGACGGCCTGGTTCCCGACCCGTCCGCCGTCACCTGGTGGACCTGAACGGTTCGCCCACGGATGCTCGCCGCAATGCTCGGCGCGGGAGACATGCCGTGGCCGGATCAGCCAGTTGGTCATAGGTTGTTCGGGTGAGACATCGACGTCTGGGACGTACTGGCCTGTCGGTAAGCGAGATCTCCTACGGGAACTGGCTCACCCACGGGGACAAGATCGAGGCCGAGGCGGCGACCGCCTGCGTGCGCGCCGCCTTCGACGAGGGCATCACCACCTTCGACACCGCTGACGTGTACGCCGCCACCAAGGCCGAGAGTGTGCTCGGCGAGGCTCTGGACGGCGTCCGGCGTGAGTCGTACGAGCTGTTCACCAAGGTCTTCTGGCCGACCGGCCCCGGCGAGAACGACAAGGGCCTGGGCCGCAAGCACATCATCGAGTCTGCGAACGCCTCACTGCGCCGGCTGCGCACCGACCACATCGATCTCTACCAGGCGCACCGCTACGACGAGACGGTGCCGCTGGAGGAGACGCTGCGGGCGTTCGACGACCTGGTCCGCGCCGGCAAGGTGCTCTACATCGGGGTGTCCGAGTGGACCGCCGAGCAGATCAGCGACGCCGTGCGGATCGCCGGCGAGCTCGGCCTGGACCGGATCATCTCCAACCAGCCGCAGTACTCGATGCTGTGGCGGGTGATCGAGTCCGACATCGTGCCCACCTGCGAGCAGGCCGGCATCTCGCAGATCGTCTGGTCGCCGATCGCTCAGGGTGTACTCACCGGCAAGTACCTGCCCGGCCAGCCCCCGCCGAGCGGCAGCCGCGCCACCGACAAGTCCGGCGCCCAGATGATCTCCCGGCTGATCGCCGACGAGGTCCTGGCCGCGGTGCAGAACCTGCGGCCGATCGCGCAGGACGCGGGCCTGTCGATGGCCCAGCTCGCCGTCGCCTGGGTGCTGCAGAACGACAACGTCGCCTCGGCGATCATCGGTGCGTCCCGCCCGGAGCAGGTCACCGAGAACGTGAAGGCCTCGGGCGTCACCCTGGACCCGGCGATCCTCAAGCGCATCGACGACGTCCTCGCCGACGTCATCACCCGTTCCTGAGCCGCGCCCACCCCTGACCATCCGCACTTCCCTGACCGGCCGCACCCCCTGACCGGCCGCACCCCCTGACCGGCTATGCGGTGAACGCCTCGGCGAGCGCCGCATAGGTCCGGTCGAGGTCGGAACCCGGCAGGTAACGCTCCTCGAGTTCCAACAGGACGGCCCCATGGGCGGCCGCCCACAGGGCCTGCGCCCGGTACGGGTCACCGGTCGCCCGGTAGAACGGTTCCCCCGCCCACTGTTCGAGTCCGCTCGACAGTGTGGCGCGGGGCAGCCGGCCGGCGGTGAACATCCGATAGAGGTTCGGATGGGCCAGGGCGTAGCCGCGGTAGGCGCCGATCAGCGCCGCCACCACCGCGCCGGCGTCAGCCTCGTCCACCGCCCTGTGCAGATGCTCGCCGACCTCGGCGAGGGCGACCTCGGCGAGCCCCGCCGCCAGCGCGTCCTTGCTGGCCAGATGCTTGTAGAGCGACGGCGCCCGGATGCCGAGCACCTCGCCGATCCGGCGCATCGTGAGCGCGTCCGCGCCCTCTCGCTCCAGGATGTCGCGGGCCGCCGCGAGGATCTCCGCGACCCGCGCCGGGGGACGCGCCGGCTCCGGCCGCACCGCGATCCGCGGCAGCGGCAGCGGCGGGGTCGACGTCATCGCGGGGTGAGGGCGAAGACGGGGTGGCGGGGAGCGATCCGGCGGATCTGCTCGTCGGACGAGTTCGGACCGACGCCCTCGAAGAACACGCCGACCTCGGCCTTCCAGCGGGCCAGATAGGCGCGCAGCACGTCGACGCTGTCGTCGGGGGCGACCTCGCTGGCCAGGTAGCGGGTGCGGCCACGGCCGCGCAGCAGGGTGAGATCCCCACCGGCGGCCCGCACGTTACGCACCCACTGCCCGTGCCCGCGGGCCGAGACCAGGTACTGCCGCCCGTCCAGCGTCAGCAGGTTCACCGGCGTGCGCCGCGGCTCGCCGCTGGAGCGCCCGCGCACCTCCAGCACCCGGCTGCCCAGCACGCTCACCCCGGCCCGGGTCAGACCCGCGACCGCCCGGTTGGCGACGTTACGGGTGAACCATCCCGGCGCACGGTAGTGATCAGCCATGATCGCAACACCTCCGAAGCGAAGCCCCAGACTACGGCTAATGCCGTTAGCCACACCCTCAGCTAACAGCGTTAGCCGCCGGGTTGTCAACTCCGTCCCGCGACCAGCGCGGCATCGTGCGATCAGGTCACGGGGCGCAGGGACATCGGGCCGTAGATGCGGCGGCCGGCGTCGAGCAGCGTCACCTGGATGACCCCGGCCTCGAACAGTTCCCGCCAGGTCTCGCCGAGCCAGGTCTCGGCGTCCCCCTGACTGGTGAACGACTCGGAGCCGGCCGCGCCACCGACCGTTGCCGTCGCGCCGTCGTCACCCTCATAGCGCCAGGTCCAGGTCATCCGCCGGCCCCTCCCCACTGCTGTGGACGCCCGCAAGGCGGGTCGCCCTCGACCATCGACCGATCGGCCGATGTACTCATCCAACCGCGCCCCGAGCCGCCGGACGCACCGACCGACGCTGTACCAGTGCCGAACGCCACCCGCGGGCCGGTCACTGCGGCCGGACGCAGGGTCCCACCCGCTACTGGCGCGGACGGGGCCCGGCAGGTCAGGATGTCTGCGACGCCGGTAACGTCGGGCCGGCCACCCCGTCCGTCAGCTTTGGGAGGAACGACCCGAGTGGGCACCACCACCATCAACGCCGCCGTCCTGGCCGCCGAAACCGCCGAGCACGAGCCGCCGCTGTCCTGGTGGGCCGCGACGATCGTCACCTTCGTGGCAATCCTCATCCTGGCCGCCGTGCTCGCGCTGATGACGCGCTGGGAGCGCAAGCGCAACCCGCACAGCCACAGCTGAGCGCCGATGCGGCTGAGGCTGCTCGGCACCGGTTCCGCGGACGGCTGGCCGAACCCGTGGTGTGACTGCGCGTCCTGCACCTGGGCGCGCGGTAGCGGCGTGGTCCGCGGTCAGACCGCGATCCTCGTCGACGACGTGCTGCTCGTCGACTGCGGGCCGGATGTGCCCCGGGCCGCGGCCCGGTCCGGGGTACGCCTGTCCGGGCTGCGCCATCTGCTGGTCGGCCACGCACATCCGGACCATCTCGGCCCCGAGAGCCTGATGTGGCGCTCCTGGTCGACGGCGGCCGGACGACCGCTGGACGTCGTCGCGCCGCCGGCGGCGCTCGAGGTGTGCCGCGCCTTCCTGGCCCGCTGGGAGGGCAGCGACCCCGACCGTGAGGGCAACCCGCTGCGTTTCCTCGAGGCCGTGCCAGCCGGACCGGCCGAACCCGACCGGACGCCCGGGGCCCGCGGGACTCCCGGGACGGGCGGGACGCTGTGGCTGGGTGAGGCCGGGGCGCGGTACGAGGTGCGCCCGCTCGCCGCCCACCATGGCGACGCCAGCATCGGCCCCGCCGTCCTCTACGACATCACCGCACCGGATGGCACCCGGTTGCTCTACGGCTGCGACACCGCCGTGCCCCTGCCCGCCAGCACCCTGGACGCGGTCGTGGACCGGGCGTACGACGTGGTGGCGCTCGAGGAGAACAACGGCGACCGGCCTGGCTTCGGCGAACACCTCGGCCTGGACACCTTCGGCGAGCTCGTCGGCGAACTGCGCCGCCGGGGCGCGATCCACCAGGGCACCGAGATCCTCGCCGTCCACCTGAGTCACCGCAATCCGCCCGGCGACGAACTGGCCCGCCGCCTCGCCCACGTCGGCGCCCGTGCCCCCCACGACGGCGAATCCCTCGACATCACCCCCGGCCCCCGCCCCACCGCGGTACCGGCGCCCACGTCCGTGCCGGCGGCGACCGTCGTGGCGGCGGTGGTGCCGAGGCGGACGCTGGTGCTCGGTGGCGCCCGGTCGGGGAAGTCGGCCGAGGCCGAGCGGCGGCTGCTGGGCGAACCGGCGGTGGTGTACGTCGCGACCTCCGCACCGGCGGACGCCTCCGACGCCGAGTGGGCGGCCCGGATCGCGGCGCACCAGGCCCGCCGGCCCGCGGCCTGGACCACGGTGGAGTCCCTCGATCTGGTCGGCCTGCTGAGCACGGATGGTCCCCCGCTGCTCATCGACGGCATCGGCCTGTGGATCGCCGCCCATCTGGATTCGCCGGACGCACCGGCCTCACCGGACGGAGACGGGCTCGAGGCACACACGGCGGAGCTGGTCGAGGCGTGGCGCAACACCGCGAGGCGGGTGGTGGCGGTCTCGGACGAGGTCGGCTCCGGCGTCGTCCCGGCGACGCCCGTCGGACGGCGTTTCCGCGATGCCCTCGGACGGGCCAACGCCGCACTCGCCGCCGCCTCCGACGAGGTGTGCCAGGTCATCGCCGGCGTCGCCGTCCCCCTGCGGCCCTAGCCAGGTCGACCTCCCCGGCGGACAGGTCGGCGTCCCGGGAGAGCCGGGTGGCCCGGGTGGGACAGGTGGCCCGGCTCAGGGCTCGTAGTCGTAGCGGAACAGGCCGGCGGAGCTCGCGACGATGATGCCGCGGCCGAGGTCGGCGGGCAGCCAGGCACAGGAGCGGGCGGCGCCGTCGAAGCGCATCATGGTCACCGGCCGCCAGCTGGCCGTGTCCCAGATCCACAACGCGCCGTCGCCGCCGGCGGTGGCCAGCAGGGAGCCGTCCGGGGAGAACCGGGCGTCGCGCACGGTGTGGTTGTGGCCGGTCAGCGTCGCGACGGGATCGCCGTCGTCCAGCCGCCAGACGCGCACCGTGTGGTCGGCGCCGGCGGTCGCGAGCAGCCGGCTGTCGGGGGCGAAGTCCGCGCCGAGCACGTTGTCCAGGTGGCCCGAGAACGTCCGGTGGCAGACCAGGGCGGTGGTCCACAGCCGGACGAGGCGATCCTCGCCGCCGGTGGCGATCCAGCGACCGTCCGGGCTCACCGCGCAGGCCACCGCCATTCCCACATGCGCGGGCAGGGGCGCCGACAGTGGCCGTCCACTGATCGCGTCCCAGCGTTGCAGGGTGCCATCAGCGCAGCTGGCGGCGATCCAGGTGCCGCTGGGAGCAACGGCGAACGCCTTGATCTCGGTGGTCGCGGTCATCGTGGAAAGCACCGCTCCGGTGGCCGGGTCAACGCGGCGCAGGGCGGCGAGGTTGCCCGGTACGACCACCCAGGACCCGTTCGGCGCGGCCCCGACACCACGGATCATGTCGACGTGACCGGCCAGCGTCACCCCGGTCGGCTCACCGGTCTCCAGATCCCAGACGGCGGTGTTGCCACCATCGGTGTAGGTCACGACCACCGGCCGGCCCCGTTCCCCGGTGGAGGCGGGGTCGTCCGAAAGGTCGGAGGTCGGGGTGGGGCGGATACGCACGACAGCGGCGCCACGCATCTGGTGCTCACGCCCGGTGGCGGATGGCCGGGGCAGGTCGACGTCGGTGGACCACAGCCGGATCGTCCCGTAGCGACCCGAGGCCGCCACCCAGCTTCCGTCCGGGGACAGGACACAGTGGCGGCTGCCGATCGCCCCGGTCAGATCCACGCGGTGTGCTCCGCCGCGGACATCCCACAGACGGACCGCGCCCTCCCAGCTCGTCGTGACCAGCAGGTTCCCGTCCCGTCCGACCGCGGCGGCGCGGATCGCCCCGGCCTGCTCACGGATCATCCACACCTCCCGCCAGCCCCTGGACGGCGACCGGTCGCAGGACGCGGTCCGCGTGGGGTCCGGATCGTTCGTCCAGCGGCGGAACGTGCCGTCGGCGCCGGACGAGCCGACCCAGGTGCCGACCGGGGGCGCGGTCAGCGACAACACCGCACCGGTGTGGCCGACCAGAAGCGCGTTCGGACGGCCGGTCCTCGGATCACAGATCCGCACGATGCCGTCGTCACCCGCGACCGCGATCCAGCGGCCGTGTTCGGCCGCCAGGCAGCACCGCAGCGGCGCGTCGGTGACCGCCACGGTGAACACGACCGCGCCGTCGCGCACCTGCCAGCAGCGCAGCACCCCGTCCACACCCACCGCGAGAATCCGCTGCCCGTCGGGTGTGAACGCGCAGTCGGTGACCGCCCCGGCCGGGCCCCGCAGCACCCGCGGCCCAGCGGACGAACCGCCGGCACCAGCGGTAACAGCCACACCAGCGGCCTTGCTCTCCTCGGCGACGTCGCTCTCCCCGGCGACGTCGGTGGCGAGGGGTGGCGCGTCGTCCCAGGTGGAGGGAGCCGGCCACAGCCGGACGGTGCCGTCGGCGCCGGCGGAGGCGACCAGGGTGCCGTCCGGGGACAGGGCGCAGGCGTGGACCGCCCCGGTGTGACCGCGCAGCACCCGACGGCCCGGACCATCGGGGACCTGCCAGAGCCGCACGGTGCCGTCGGTACCGGCGGAGGCGAGCAGGCCGCTGTCCGCGGCGGCCGCGAGTCCCCCGATCGTGCGCCGATGGCCGACCAGGGTGCGCCGCAAGGCGGGATGCGGCTGGTCGGGTCGGGGCCAGCCGCCGGTCAACCGGGGGGTGGGCACATGGCGGGCCAGGGCGCGGCGGGCGGCGGCGAGCTCGGGGCTGCCGTCCAGGCGGCTGAGCAGGATCGCGCCGAGGAACGCCGGTGGGTCGGTGGGTGAGAGCAGATGGGCGTTCTGCCGGATCACCCGGTGCAGTGCCTCGAGCCGGGGATCGCCCGGGCGGGCGGCCGCGGCGAGGGCGAGGTCGGCCTCGAGTGCCACCGGTCCCAGCTGCGGGCGTTCCAGTTTGGCCAGCGTCCAGCGCAGATCCCCCAGCAGCGCCACCGCCGCGTCGACCCGTCCCGCGCCGAGGAGATGCCCCACCAGGTACGTCCAGGCATAGCTGGCGGAGGCCGGCAGCAGCCACCACGGATCGCCGCTCTCACGCGCCGGCGGGAGGTGGGCGTCGCGCAACGCGTCGCACAGAACGGCCTCGAGTTCGGCGAGCCGGGGCGCGCCGACCCGAACCCGCAGGTAGCTGCGCAGCACATCCTGGAGCAGCAACGCGGCGGGGGCCCGCCGGTAGGTGACGACCAGGGACAGATCGGCGAGTTCCTGGCACAGATCGTCGACCTCGTCCGGATCAAGGTCTCCGGTGCGTCCCCAGTAGACGTCCAGGATCGCGCGGGGCACCTCGACGTCCTCGGGGAAGACCGCGAGCTCCAGGTAGCGCTGGAGGCGATGGCCGGTGAGCAGGTCAAGGCTCGCCGCCAGGGTCACCTCGACGGCTTCGGCGCGCTGCCCCGCCCGGGTGACGTCCAGGCCGGTGGGGCCGCGGCGTTCCATCCGACGGCGCACCCGTTCGACGGCGCGGGCCGGGCTCATGCCGTCGCGCACATAGCGCACGAGGGCCCGGTTGACGAGGCTGAGCAGCACCGGCCAGCGTCCGGTGTGGGCCAGCAGCCGTTCGGCTCCCTCGGCCAGAGCACCATCCAGCACCACCGAGCCGTCCAGCAGCACCGAGCCGTCCAGCAGCACCGAGCCGTCCAGCAGCACCGAGCCGTCCAGCAGCACCGGGCCGCCGGTGGACGTGCCGGCGGGCAGCGATCCGGGGGGCAGGTCACGCAGCAGCAGCGCCATGGCCTCGGCCCTGCGCATCGCCGGGATCTCGATCATGCGGCAGCGGGGCAGAACGTCACGAAGCCGGGTGGTGACCAGTCGCATCGTGTTCGGGCCGCCCTGGAGGAACGGCTCCACCTGGTCGCGGCTCCACACGTCGTCGATGACGAGCAGGCGGTCGTCGCCGGCGAGCAGGGTGCCCAGGTGGAAGCCGGCCTGTTCGGGATCGGACAGGGTCGGGCGCACACCGGCCAGGGCCTCGCTGAGATCGTTGATCCGGTCGGCGAGCTGCGCCCCGCGCAGCGACTCACCCACCGTCACCCACAGCAGTCCACCCGGAAACCGGGGTGCGATCTCCACCCGCTGGCAGACCTCCCGGGCCAGGGTCGTCTTGCCGATCCCGCCGGTGCCGTACAGCACGACCGGCCCGGCGCCCGGCCGCAGTTCGGCGAGCACGGCCGCGGCCAGGGCCGGACGGGGGACGAACCCGTCCCGCAGGACCGGCACCATCCAGGGCGCCGGTGGACGTGCGGCGACCATCGCCTCCGTGGACGCCCCGGTGCTGGTCGTGGCGGCAATGTCGGCGGTCACGGCCGCCGCGGCTCGCCGTTCGGCCTCGCGCAGCTTGACCAGCGCGTCAAGGACGGCGGTTTCCAGCTCCCCGGCGTCACGGAAACCGGCGGTGATGATGCCGGACTCCCGCAGCCGCGTGCGGAAGGCCCGTTGCCGTTCGGCGTAAGCCTCGTCGACGAAGTCGCCGAAGGGAACCTCGGCGTGGTAGTCCAGCAGGAACACCAGCCGCGGTATCCCCGCCGCGGTCGCGGTGTCGAACTCGAGCTCGGTGTACGACACCCGCGCCTGCCCCGGGACGGTCGTGCCGTACCGAAAGGCGATGAGCCCCAGGTAGACGTCGGACGACCGCACCGCCCGCACGCAGAACTCGGCCGGATCGGCGTCGCGGGCACCGAAGTACTCCATGTCGATGACCTGGTCTCCGGCGAGCGCCACCGCCCGCTCGGCCGCCGCGACGAACGACCGCTCCCGCGGAAAGCCCCGCAGCTCGGCGGTGTGGCTCAGGAACACCCGCCGAGCGATCCCCTCGCCCGGCCCACCCATCGTCGCACCGATCGGCCGCCGCGCCGGCTCGGCCGGTGACCGCGAGCCCGACCTGCGACCAGGCGACGCATCAGCCGATACCGACACAACCCGAAACGTATCCGATTCCCACCGTCACCGTCACCGTCGCGCACACATCCGGCGAGCGTCCGCTCCGAGCACCACACCTCGGAGCGCCATGATCACCGTGGGCGGCCTGGCCAGCCCGGTGGCCCGGACGAACCCGCGTCGGAGCCGACCAGGTGCAGCAGCCAGTCCGGATAGGTCATCGCCATGAACAGCAGCGTCACCACGGTGGTGAGTTCGACGAGGCCCCCCAGGACATCCCCGGTCAGCCCGCCGAGCCGGCGGACGAAGTAGTACCGCAGCGCCACCGAGACCGCGGCCCCGACACACACCGCGATCACCGCGCGGGCGGCCCGCTCGAGATCACCGCCGTCGTAGTCGAACCGCCCGGCGAGGGCCGCCACCGCGCACACCCCGACAAAAGCCACCAGCGCGTCGCGGGCCCGGACCGAACCGGCCACGAACGCGCCGAGACCGTTCGGGTGCGCGGCGGGCGCGGAACTGGCGCAGGCGAGGGTCACCGCGAGCCGCCCGGTCATCACCGCGACCAGCATCGACACGGTACCCCGGTGCACCGTGATCGCCGCGCCGAGCGCGGTGACCTGCAACAGCACCACGAACAGCACGGCCACCACGCCGAAGGCGCCGATGGTCGGCTCACGCATCACCGCCAGCGCCCGCTCCCGACCACCGGCGTGCCGGGCCCCGAGCCCGTCCGCCAGATCGGCCAGACCGTCCAGGTGCAGGCCACGGGTGGCCAGCGCCAGCACCGCGATACCCGCCACGGCGGGCAGCAGCGTCTGCGTGCGGGTGCCCGGCATACCCGTCGAGACCCGCAGGCCGAAGACCACCAGCGCGGCGACCACTCCCAGCACGAGCCCCACCAGCGGAGCCAGGGCCATCGCCCGGCCGGCGACACGCCGGTCGAGCCGCCCCGGCCCGCGCACCGGTGCGACGGTCAGCAGCGAGAAGGCCGTCCGCAGGGCGACCGTCACGTGGCATCGAGCTCCTGCGGGTGCTCGCCGGAGCCAGGCGCCTCATCCGACTCGGCCTTCCCACTCACCCCCGCCTGATCGAAGGTGGCCATCTCGGCGAGCGTCGCCTGCGCCGCCCGCACCAGTGGGACGGCCAGCAGCGCGCCGGTGCCCTCGCCCAGGCGCAGCCCGACGTCGAGCAGCGGGGTGAGCCCGAGCGCGCCCAGCGCGTGGGCCTGGGCTGGTTCCGGCGAGCGGGTGCCGGCGACCCACCAGTTCTTCGCCCCCGGCGCGATGTGCTCGGCCGCCAGCGCCGCCGCGCAGACGATCACCCCGTCGAGCACCACCGGGGTGCGCCGCACCGCCGCCTGTACCAGCAGGCCGGCGAGCGCCATCAGATCCGCACCGCCGGCGACGCGCAGCACCGTGTGCGCGTTGTCGGCGAACGGCCGGCCGCGGCGCATCGCATCCCGGATCGCCGCGGTCTTCACCATCCACCGCGCGTCATCGATACCCGTGCCGCGCCCGACGACCTCGATCGGCTCCCGCCCCGTCAGCAGCGCGACGACCGCGGCCGCCGGCGTCGTGTTCCCGATCCCCATCTCGCCGGGCACCAGCAGATCGGCGCCGGCATCCACCTCCTCGTCGGCGATCATGCGCCCGATGTCGAAGGCCCGCTCCCCCTCCTCGACGCTGAGCGCGTCCGCGCGGTCGATCCGATCACTCGCCCGCCGGACCCGGTAACGCCCCGGCGGCGCGCTGCCGTCGACCCCGCCCGGAGTGGCCGGCTCCGGGGTGTCGACCGCGACATCCACCACCCGCACCTCGGCACCGACCTGCCGGGCGAGCACGTTGACCGCCGCCCCGCCCGCGGCGAAGTTCGCCACCATCTGGGCGGTCACATCGCTGGGAAACGCCGACACACCCACACTGGCGATACCGTGATCCGCCGCGACGATCACGGCCCGCACCCGCGCGAACGCCCGCGGCGGGCACACCCCCTGCACCCCGGCGATCCAGACCGACAGCTCCTCGAGGCGCCCCAACGCCCCCGGCGGCTTGGTCAGCTGCCCCTGCCGGGCGACGGCGGCCGCCATCGCCACCCCATCCAGCACCGGGACGGCCGGCACGCCCCCCATCCCGCGCCCCGTGGCGCCCAGACCGGCGAGGCCACCGCCGGGTTCGCCGCCCCTCTCACCATCAGCGGTGCTGGCCACGTCGCCGGAGACTCCGCTGTTCGCGGCTTGGGAATCCACGACTCCCTTACTACCCGATTCCTACGACAACTCCGCCACGCCCCCACCCCGGAAGCGGCGACCCCGGCCCCGGCCGGGCCGACCAGACGGTTTCGCGCGGCTCCAGGGGCCAGCGGCGGTCCGGGGTCGAAGATGCGCGAAAGGTGACCTACCGCGGCGAGGAGTCGACGAAAGGCGGCCGCACGACGGTCATCGGACTCGGGCGGCCACGGACGTCGACGTGGACGGTGGCGCCCTCGGTGATCCCGCGGTCGAGCAGGGCGAGGCCGATGCCCTCCCGCCGGGAGGGGGAGAAGGTTCCGCTGGTGACCTCGCCGATCGGATCGCCGGCGGGCGAGGTCACGGCCATGTGGGCGCGCGGGATCGCCCGCCCGGTCGCCCGCAGGCCCCACAGGAGCCGACCGGCGCCGGCCGCACGCTCGGCGAGCAGCGCGTCGCGCCCCCAGAAGGACGGCTTGTCCCAGCCGACCGCCCAGCCCGACCGGGCCTGCACCGGGGTGATCGACCGGGAGAGATCCTGACCGTGCAGCGGGTAGCCCATCTCGGTGCGCAGGGTGTCCCGGGCGCCGAGGCCGACGGGTGACACGTCGAACGCGGTGCCGGCGGCGAACAGGGCGTCCCACAGTGCGGGCGCGTCCGCCCAGCGGGGCAGCAGCTCGAAGCCCCGTTCACCGGTGTAGCCGGAGCGGCAGACGATGACCGGCAGACCCTTCCACGATGCCTCGACGAAACTCATGTACGCGCCGTCGGTCGGCAGTTCGAGCGCGGCGACGAGCCGGGGTGCGGCGGGTCCCTGCACGGCGAGGACCGCCAGGTCGGCGTGCCGGTTGGTGACCGTCACCGCGGGCGGTGCGGCGGCGGCCAGCAGGGCGGCGACCTCGGCGTTGTTCGCCGCGTTCGGGACGAGCAGCACGTGCTCGTCCGAGATCAGATAGGCGATCAGGTCGTCGACGACCCCGCCGTCCTCGGTGCAGCACAGGGTGTACTGGGCCTGACCGGGCTGGATGCGGGCGAGGTCGTTGGTCAGGCAGGCGTTGACGAACGCCGCCGCACCGGGACCGGTGACCTCCGCCTTGCCGAGATGACTGACGTCGAAGACACCGACCGCGGTGCGCACCGCCTGGTGCTCGGCGAGGACGCCGCGCCCCGCGTACTCGATCGGCATCTCCCAGCCGCCGAACTCCGCGAGCTTCGCGCCGAGCGCCACATGCCGGTCGTACAGCGGAGATCGCCGCAGCTCTGCCATGGCGCCCAGCCTAAAGGAGCCAGCGCGATCCCGACCCGGTCGGCGGCCAACCGGGAGCGACCCCCCATAACGGCCAGCGCCGCCGTCGACACCGATGTCGACACCGCGGCCGCGAGGGCATCGTCTCGTTCAATACGCTCACCGTATGACCAGCCTCGCGCCCAGCTCCACAGCCCTTGTCGATCTCGCGGTGGACGCGGTGGTGATCGCGACCACGGCCGGAGCGGACGGGCTCGAGGTCAGCACCGGCGCCGGCGGGCTGGACGAGGCCCTCGACGGGCGGCTCGTGGACGTGCTCACCTCGCTGGGCGCGACGGGACGGGCCGGGGAGGTGGTGCGGTTCGCGACGCTCGGGGCAGTGCGGGCGGCGACCGTCGTCGCGGTGGGCCTGGGGCCGAGCCCGACCGAGGACGCGCCCCTGGACTCCGAGGTTCTGCGCCGCGCGGCCGGAACAGCGGTGCGGGCGAGCGCCGGGCGCTCGAGTGTGGCACTCGCCCTGGCCGCCGCACCGGGGGCGGTCTCGACCGAGTCGGTGCGGGCGGTCGCCGAGGGCGCGCTGCTCGGCGCCTACACCTTCGACCAGTTGCGGACGGTCTCGGCGGCGGGGCGGCCGGCTCCCGTGCGGGAGCTCACCCTCGTCGTCGACGAGTCGAGCCTGCCGCTGGCCGCCGCCGAGGTCGACCGGGCCGTGATCACCACGGCGGCGGTCCGGCTGGTGCGGGACCTGGTGAACACACCGCCAAGCCACCTGTCCCCGGCGCTGCTCGCCGACCTCGCCCGCGAGCAGGCCGGCGCCGCCGGGATCGGGGTCGAGGTGCTGGACGAGACCGCCCTGGCCGAAGGTGGCTACGGCGGGATTCTCGGGGTCGGGCAGGGATCGGTGAACCCACCGCGGCTGATCCGCCTCGAGTGGCGCGGTGACGACGCCGTGCATCCGGCGATCGCGCTGGTCGGCAAGGGCATCACCTTCGACTCCGGCGGTCTGTCGCTCAAGCCGTCCACGGCGATGGAATGGATGAAGGCCGACATGGCGGGCGCCGCCTCGGTGCTCGCCGCGCTGATCGCGATCGCGCGGCTGCGCCTGCCGATCACCGTGGTCGGCTGGCTTCCGTGCGCGGAGAACATGCCCTCCGGGGAGGCCATCCGACCGTCCGACGTGCTGACGATGCGTGGTGGGAAGCGGGTCGAGGTGCTCAACACCGACGCCGAGGGGCGGCTCGTGCTCGCCGACGCGCTCGTGCGCGCGGCCGAGGAGTCACCGGCGATGATCGTCGACGTCGCGACGCTCACCGGAGCCCAGATCGTCGCGCTCGGCCAGCGCACCAGCGGGCTGATGGGCCGGGGTGACGCGCTGGACACGGTCGCGACCGCGGCGGCGGACGCCGGGGAGAGCGTCTGGCCGATGCCGCTGCCGCCGGAGCTGCGCAAGGGCCTCGACTCGACCGTCGCCGACCTCGCCAACGTCGCGCCGGGCGGCAGCCGCGAGGGCGGAATGCTGGTGGCCGCCCACTTCCTGGGCGCGTTCGTCGCCGAGGACCTCCCATGGGCGCACCTCGACATCGCCGGGCCCTCCTGGAACAGCGGGGAGCCCTACGGGCACACACCCAAAGGCGGCACCGGCGTGATTGTCCGCACCCTCGTGCGACTCGCCGAGAACCAGGCGGTCCGCACCGACTGAACAGGTACGGGTGCGGGCATCCGCACCCGATATCACATCTGCACCCGCATCCGCTCGCGCCCATGGCCGGCGCACGCGACGCATTGCACTCCCCCATCCGAGCGGCGGGCGGGTAGCGGCGTGAAAGACTGGCTTCGGACCGACGTGATGTGACAGTCGTGGCCCCAGAACGCCGGCCCACCAGGCAACGCACAACGAAACCGCGCGAGGCGGGCCAGTCTGGCGGGGTTTCGTGACGTCAACGAGAAGGGACCCAAGGCGTGGCGGACTCAGCGGCCGGTCCCGTCGACCTGGTCGTTCTCGGCGGCGGTAGCGGTGGGTACGCTGCCGCGCTACGCGCCGCCGAACTCGGCCGCAGCGTCGCCCTGATCGAGAAGGACAGGCTCGGCGGCACCTGCCTGCACCGAGGATGCATCCCGACCAAGGCGCTGCTGCACTCGGCGGAGATCGTCGACTCCATCAACGACAGCGAGGCCTTCGGGATCCGCGCGACCCTCGACGGCATCGACATGGCGCGGGTCCACGCCTACAAGGACTCGGTCGTCGCCGGCCTGTTCAAGGGGCTGAGCGGGCTGATCCGCTCGCGCGGCATCGAGGTCATCGAGGGTGTCGGGCGTCTGGTGTCCCCGACCGCCGTCTCCGTCGGGGACAGGGTGGTCACCGGCCGGCACGTGGTGCTCGCCACCGGCTCGCAACCCAGATCGCTACCCGGTCTCGAGATCGACCACGAGCGAGTCCTCACCAGCGACGACGCGCTGACGCTCGACCGGGTACCGGCCTGCGTCGTCGTGCTCGGCGCCGGGGCGATCGGCTGCGAGTTCGCCTCGGTGTGGCGCTCGTACGGCGCCGAGGTGACGATCGTCGAGGCGTTGGCGCACCTCGTCCCACTCGAGGACGAGTCCAGCTCCCGCCTGTTGGAACGCGCGTTCCGCAAGCGTGGCATCACGCTGGAGCTCGGCGCCCGGTTCGCCGGGGTGAAGACCACCGACCACGGCGTGACGGTGTCGTTGGAGAACGGCACGACCATCGACGCGGAGCTGCTGCTCGTCGCGGTGGGCCGCGGGCCGGTCTCGGCGGGCCTGGGCTTCGAGGAGGTCGGGGTGGCCATGGACCGCGGCCACGTCCTGGTCGACCGTGAACTGCGTACGAACATCCCGACCATCTCCGCGCTCGGTGACCTGCGCCCCGGTCCGCAGCTCGCCCACGTCGGCTTCGCCGAGGGCATCTACCTCGCCGAACGGCTCGCCGGCGGCAACCCGGTGCCCGTCGATCACGACAACATCCCCCGGGTCACCTACTCCCATCCCGAGGTCGCCTCCGTGGGGCTCACGGTGGCGGCGGCCCGGGAGCGGCACGGCGAGATCCGCACCTTCACCTACAACCTGGCCGGCAACGGCAAAGCCCAGATCCTGCGGACCGCCGGCGCGGTGACCCTGGTGGCACTGCCCGACGGCCCCGTGGTCGGCGTCCACATGGTCGGCGACCGGGTCGGCGAACTGATCGCCGAGGCGGAGCTCATCACGAACTGGGAGGCCGAACCGGCCGAGGTCGCCCAGCTCATCCACCCGCATCCCACCCTGTCGGAGGCCCTCGGCGAGGCGCATCTGGCGCTGGCCGGCAAGCCGCTGCACGTCCACGGCTAGCCGCGGGTCGCCGGCAACCCACGTACGTACCACCGCTGGTACGCACCACCGCCAGCGGGTCCAGACCCCCAGCACGCAAAGACACGGCGTCAAACGCTCCGGCCGGCCGCTCTCGCGGTGCATGCCGGTTGCGACGAAGGAGTCGTTCCAGCATGTCTGTATCTGTCACGATGCCCCGGCTCGGGGAGAGTGTCTCCGAGGGAACCGTCACCCGATGGCTGAAGCAGGAAGGCGAGCGCGTCGAAGCCGACGAGCCGCTTCTTGAGGTCAGCACGGACAAGGTTGACACCGAGATCCCCGCCCCGGCCTCCGGCGTCATCAGCTCGATCAAGGTCGCCGAGGACGAGACCGTCGAGGTCGGTGTCGAGCTCGCGGTCATCGACGACGGGTCCGGCGGCGGCGAGGCGGCCCCGGCCGCCGCCGCGGCTGAGCCCCCCGCGGCGCCCGAGCCCGAACCCACACCGACCCCGGAGCCGGAGCCGGCCAAGCCAGCGGCCGCAGCTCCGCCGCCGCCTGCTCCCGCCGCGCCGCCGGCGCCCGCACCGGCCGCACCCGCGCCGCAGCCGGTGCCCGCTCAGGCCGCGGCCTCGCCCGCGGCTTCGGCCAACGGCGACGGCGGCATCGGCCGTTACGTCACCCCGCTCGTGCGCAAGATGGCGGCCGAGTTCGGCGTTGACCTGGCCGACGTCGCCGGGACCGGCCCCGGCGGTCGGATCACCAAGCAGGACATCCAGGACGCGGCCCGCTCCGGCGGCGCTCCGGCCACCCCCGCCGCCCCCACCGCGGCCGCTCCCGTTCCCGCCACGGCGGCACCCGCTCCCGCGGCACCCGCCGCAACCACCGCACCCACCGCACCCACCGCACCGTCGACGGCACCCGCCGCGCCGGTGCGTGGGCGCACGGAGAAGCTGTCCCGGCTGCGGGCTCTGGTGGCCCGGCGGATGGTGGAGTCGCTGCAGATCAGCGCCCAGCTGACCACCGTCGTCGAGGCGGATGTGACGCGCATCGCGAAGCTGCGGGACCGGGCCAAGGCGGGCTTCGCCACCCGCGAAGGCCTCAAGCTGTCGTTCCTGCCGTTCTTCGCGCTCGCCACCTGCGAGGCGCTGCGCGAGTTCCCGCAGCTCAACGCCAGCATCGACGTGGACGCCGGGACCGTCACCTACCACGGTGACGAGAACCTCGGCATCGCCGTGGACTCCGAGCGCGGCCTGGTCGTGCCGGTCATCCACAGCGCGGGCAACCTGAACCTGACCGGCCTGGCCCGCAAGATCGACGACCTGGCCAGCCGCACCCGCGCGAACAGGATCTCCCCGGACGAGCTCGGTGGGGGGACGTTCACCCTCACCAACACCGGCAGCCGGGGCGCCCTGTTCGACACGCCGATCCTCAACCAGCCGCAGGTCGGCATCCTCGGCACCGGGATCGTCACCAAGAAGCCGGCGGTCATCGACGACCCGGACCTCGGCGAGATCATCGCCGTGCGCTCCAGCGTCTACCTGTCGCTGACCTACGACCACCGGATCGTCGACGGCGCGGACGCCGCCCGCTTCCTCACCTTCATCAAGCGGCGGCTCGAGGAAGGTGCCTTCGAGGCCGACCTCGGCCTTTAGCCCGCCGCAGGTAGCTCGCCGGGAGGCGTTGGGGACCTGGCGACCCGCCCAGGTCCCCAACGCCTGCCCCTGTGGTCATATCTGGCACATCGTGGCCGGTCGGCTCGCCTCGCGCACCGCGACCGACCACGATGAGCAGCCATGCGCATCGTGGTGACCGGGGCGTCCGGTCTGATCGGCTCGGCGCTCGTGCCTGCCCTGCGTGACGACGGGCACGAGGTGCAGGTCCTTGTCCGGCGTCCACCCCGTGCCCCCGGCGAGATCAGCTGGGATCCGGTCGCCGGCCGGCTGGACCCGGCGGCACTCGTCGGCGTCGACGCCGCGATTCACCTCGCCGGCGCCGGCATCGGCGACCATCGCTGGACCACGGCCTACCGCCGGACGCTGCGCAGCAGCCGCATCGACACCACCAGGCTGCTCGCCCGTACCCTCGCCGGCCTCAGCCCGCGACCGGGGGTGCTGCTGTCCGGCAGCGCCATCGGGTGGTACGGCACCGACGCGGGTGGCGATGCCGGCCCGCTCGACGAGTCGGCGCCGCCCGGCGACGGATTCCTCGCCGGGCTGGTCGAGGACTGGGAGGCCGCAGCCCAGCCAGCCCGGGACGCCGGCATTCGCGTCTGCACCCTGCGCACCGGGGTCGTGCTCGCCGCGGACGGCGGAGCGCTGGCCCGGCAGCTGCCGCTGTTCCGGTTCGGCCTCGGTGGCCGGCTCGGCTCCGGCCGCCAGTGGCTGAGCTGGATCACTCTGAACGATCATGTCCGCGCGCTGCGCTTCCTGCTGGACGACACCCCCGGCGCCCCCGACGCCCCCGACGCCCCCGGCGCGACCGTGGCCGGCCCGGTGAACCTGGTCGCACCCGAACCGGTGACCAACGCCCGCTTCACCGCGGCGCTCGCCGGAGCGCTGCACCGCCCGGCGTTCGCCGTCGTGCCCCGCGTCGCGCTGCGCCTCGCCCTCGGCGGATTCGCCGAGGAGGGCGTGCTCGCCTCCCAACGCCTGGCGCCGGCCGCGCTGACCGACGCGGGCTTCCACTTCACCCAGCCCGCCATCGACAACGCCCTGCGCTCGATACTGATCCGCGAGCCCTGACCCGCGCCCGCCACCGCGTTCCGCCACCGCCACCGCCGTCTCCCAGCCAGCCGGCAGCCCGGTGGACGACGGGCGGTGGACGACGGTCAGCCGGTGACGGTGAACGACTGCGACACCCGCCAGCCCGCCGCCAGACGCACGAGCACGAGATCTCGCTCGGTGGGGTTCTTGGCGTTCTGATGGCTGACGACCTCACCCCCGGCGTCGAGGAAGTCGTAGGCCCCCAGCCGGTCGGTGACCCGCAGGACGGTCTGCTCGGAGGAGCTGGAACGCACCTGCAAGGCGAGGATCTCGGTGCGCAGCGGCGACGAATGCGCACCCCGGCTGACGATCGCGCGTATCAGGGCGAGGTCGTCGTTGTGCGCCTGGCTGCCAGGCGCGTCCGAACCGGTCAGCAGCGCCTCCTCACCCCGTTCGAACGCCCGGCTGCGGGCGGTGTTGAGCTCACCGAGCACACCACGCCAGACCTGCTCCGCCGAGCGCCCGGCCACCGGCGAGGCCGTCGGCTGCCGGGCGGCGCCCGAGACCGCCCCCGCCCCGCCGGACGCGGCGGGACTGGTCGCGGCGGATCCCGACGGCGCGCCCCGCTCCGGGCCACCGTCGTCGGACGGGTTGGTCAGCAGCAGCACCGCGGCCACCACCGCCACGAACAACCCGACACCGGCGGTGGTCGGCAGCAGCCGGCCACCACGACGGCCACCGTCGTGGTGCGAACGCCGGTTCCCGCCCGAACGGCCCTCGCGCCTGGCCGGACCGGCCGCGGGGTGCGCCGGCCGCGCCTGCGCGTCCCGGCTGTCGCCGCCCGGTCGTTCACGATCGATGGTCGCCGCCGCCCCAACCGCGCTGGCCGCCGGCTGGCCACGCCCGGACTGGCGGGAGCCCCGCCGCGGCGAGGTCGACCGCCGGGGCAGCGCCGGCAGCGAATCGAGCAGCTCACCGGCCAGGGGCGCGGTGGCGCCGGTGGTCGACCGGGACCTGCGCTCGCTGTCCCCCGCATCGCTGTCGACGTCACCCCCGCCGCCCTGTCCGGCGCCGCCGACCGGCGGGTCGAGACGGGCACCGGAGAGCAGCCGGGGCCGCGCGTCCCCCTGCGGTGGACGGCCGGGCAGGTCGTGCACCGTGGCGCCGCCCGCGCCGAAACCGGCTCCGGAACCCTCGGGTTCGGGCAGGTCAAGGCGCACGGGTAGCGGCGTCGCGCTGCGGGCGAGCACCGCGGCCAGATCATCGGCGCTCGGCCGGCGCTGCGCGTCGTCGACCATCGCCGTGGCCACCGCGACCGCCACCGCGGCCGCCTCCGGCCCGGTCGCCTCCCGCATCGACTCCAGCAGGATGGTGGCCAGATCGTGGACATCACCAGCGGCTGCCACGGGGACCTTCTCCGCCGCCCGGGTCGCGGGGGGGGGGGCCCCCCCCCCCCCCCCGCGAGAGGGGGGCCCCCCCCCCCCCCCGCCCCCCCCCCGCCCCCCCCCCCCCCCCCCCGGGGCCCCCGCCCCCGGGGGGGG
>NZ_JALKFW010000220.1:31053-77281 GCF_023243055.1 Frankia sp. AgPm24
GGGCCCTGCGGGGGCCCACCCCCGGCGGCGCCCCGGGGCCCCTCCCCCGCCGCCGGGGGCGCGGCGGCCAGGGCGGCCACGCCCAGGCCGACCAGGACCGGTCGACCGGTCGGCTCCAGCAGGACGTCCTCCGGCCCGAGCCGGCCATGGACGATGCCGAGGGCGTGCGCGGCCCCCAGAGCCTGCGCGATCGGCAGGCCCACGGTGACGACCTCACCGGGATCGAGCGTGCCGCGAGCCGACAGCAGCCGGGCGAGGCTGATCGCCCCACCCACCGGTTCGGTGATCAGCGCCAGGCCATCGGAGGTCGGCAGCACCGCGATCACGGGCACCAGATGGGGATGGCTGAGCTCGGCGCTCAGCTCCGCCGCGGCCAGCGCGGCGGAACGCAGCACAGGATCGGGTGCCAGGCGAACCCGCCGCACCACGCATTCCGCGCCGGACTGCTCGATCTGCCCGGCCCACAGCTCGCCAGCGCCCGCACCCCGCAGCCGTGAGCGTACGCTCACGCCCGGCACGTCGGGTGCGCCACCAGCCCGCCGGGCCGGCCGGCCAGGGGGATCGTCCGAGAAGGTCACAAGTAGCGACGCTAGGCTCAAAACCGGCGATACAGCAGACTTCCTGGCCAGCTGTGGATAACTTTTTCCGACGCCCGGGTCCGTCCAGCAGAAAGCGATGTGCCGTGCAGATCCTCGCCACCAGCGCCGGTTTCCTCCCCGACGGCCGCTACGGAGCGCGGGTCGGTCCCGTCCTGCACCACGCCCTGGAACTCGCCGGCGCCGGCCCACGGCCGCGGCTGTGCCTGTTGCAGACCGCCCTCGGCGACGACCAGAGCGCCTACGCCCGTGGCTACGCGGCCTTCAACCGGGATCGGCCGGACGTGGTGCTGTCCCACCTGGCGTTGTTCCCGATGCCCAACATCGTCGACATCCGGGCCCACCTGCTGGCCCAGGACGTCATCTGGGTCGGCGGTGGCAGCGTGGCGAACCTGCTCGCGGTATGGGCGACGCACGGGCTCGGTGAGATCCTCCGGGCGGCGTGGGAGGCCGGTGTCGTCCTGGGCGGGGTGTCCGCCGGGTCACTGTGCTGGCATGTCGGCGGCACCACCGACTCGTTCGGGCCGCAACTGCGCCCGGTGACGAACGGTCTGGCCCTGCTGCCGTTCAGCAACACCCCACACTACGATTCCGAGCCCGGACGCCGTCCCCTCTACCAGCGTCTCGTGGCCAACGGCACCCTCCCCGCCGGCTGGGCCACCGACGACGGGGTCGGCCTGCACTTTCGGGGCACGGCCCTGGTGGAGGCCGTCGCCGACCGCCCAGGCGCCCGCGCCTGGCGGGTCGAACCCGGACCGAACGGCACCGCGGTGGAGACCCCGGTCGAGCCCAGACTGCTCCCCGGCGCCCTGCCCGACACCACCCGCTGACGTCCGCCCCGCGCTGGACGGTCCGCGCCGCGCCGCGACCGTCCCCGCCGTACCGCTGACGGTCGTGGCTGGTTCGTACCGGCCGGGGCTGTCGGTGCTCCGGCGTACGCTTTCGGAGTGGACGTTCTCAGGCTTGCCGTCGTCCCCTACCGCGAGGCGTGGGACCTGCAGCGATCGCTCGCCGAGGCCCGGGTGGCCGATGCGGCGGACGACACCCTCATCCTGGTCGAACATCCCAGCGTCTACACCGCGGGCCGGCGCACCCAGCCCTTCGAGCGCCCCCTGAACGGTACCGAGGTGATCGACGTCGACCGCGGCGGGCGCATCACCTGGCACGGTCCCGGGCAGCTCGTCGGCTATCCGGTGCTGAAGCTGCCCCGTCCGCTCGACGTGGTGGCCTACGTCCGGGCCCTGGAGCAGGCCCTGATCGACAGTTGCGCCGAGTTCGGCCTCGAGACCCGCCTGGTCGAGGGCCGCACCGGCGTCTGGACGGCGGACGGCCAGCGCAAGATCGCCGCGATCGGTGTGCGGGTGCGCCGGGCCGTCACGACCCATGGCTTCGCGCTGAACTGTCTGACCGATCCGAGCGACTTCGGTCAGATCGTGCCATGCGGCATCTCCGATGCCGGGGTGACGAGCCTGTCCGCGGAGCTCGGCCGGCCGGTGACCGTCCCCGATGCCCGCCCGGTCGTCGAACGGCACACCCTGGCCGTCCTCGCTCGCTATCTCGGTGGCCGCCACCTGGGCGACCGGATCACCGCCCGCGTCGAACCCGTGGCCACGTCCACCCCGACACCATCCACCGCAGCACCGTCCGAGATATCACCGTCCGAGGCCGCCGGCCGTGAGTCGCAGGCCGCCGTTCGTCGCGAGGAGCTGGTGGGATGACCGTCGCCCCGGAGGGCCGCCCGCTGCTGCGCCTGGAGGCCCGCAACGCGCAGACCCCCATCGAACGCAAGCCACCGTGGATTCGCACCCGGCTACGCACCGGCCCCGAGTACCAGGACCTCAAGGGCCTCGTGCGCGGCGCCGGGCTGCACACCGTGTGCGAGGAGGCCGGCTGCCCGAACATCTACGAGTGCTGGGAGGACCGGGAGGCCACCTTCCTCGTGGGTGGGGACGTCTGCACCCGCCGGTGTGACTTCTGCCAGATCGACTCGGGCCGTCCCACCGCGCTCGACCGGGACGAGCCGCGGCGGGTCGCGGAGTCCGTGCGCACCATGGGCCTGCGGTACGCGACCGTCACCGGCGTCGCCCGCGACGATCTGGCCGACGGCGGCTCCTGGCTGTACGCCGAAACGGTTCGCCAGATCCACGCGCTGTCGCCCGGCACCGGGGTCGAAGTACTGATCCCCGACTTCGGCGCCCAGCCCGACCAGCTCGGCGAGGTCTTCGCCGCCGCGCCCGAAGTGCTCGCACACAACCTCGAGACCGTGCCGCGGATCTTCCGGCGCATCCGCCCCGCCTTCCGCTACGAACGCTCGCTCGACGTGCTGCGGCAGGCCCGGTCCGCCGGCCTGGTGACCAAGTCGAACCTCATCCTGGGCCTCGGCGAGACCCCGGACGAGGTCCACGAGGCGATGCGCGACCTGCACGCGGCCGGCTGCGAGCTGCTCACCGTCACCCAGTATCTGCGGCCCACCCCGCGCCATCATCCGGTGGAGCGCTGGGTGCGCCCCGAGGAGTTCCTCGACTGGGAGCGGGTCGGCGCCGAGCTGGGCTTCGCCGGGGTGATGTCCGGCCCGCTGGTCCGCTCGTCCTACCGGGCGGGCCGGCTCTACCAGCAGGCCATCACCGCACGTGGCGAAGATCACACTCTCTTGCCCGGATTTCCCCCAAGCACACCCGTGACTTCTCACACGCAGTGACGGTGAGCCTGGTGGGGACCCACGCCGGGGCGTTAGGGTGGCGCTACAGCTTCACCGCAGGTCACCACCGAGCTCGCTCCAGGTCGCGATGGGGCTTTCGTCGCGGCTGAATGCTTCGCGCGCACATCCCTTTTCCACCCGTGCCTATGATCGCGCCCGGGAGGTCGTTCCCATCGTGATCCGTTCACTGCTCAGTGTTCTCGAAGAGGCCACTCTGCTCGTCCTGCCCCAAGGTGGCCAGAAGACCGCCCGGCGTAATGCCTGGCGGGCCGCCGCTGATCTGCAGGGTTCCCGAGGCAGCAGCTGGCTCGAACCCATCCCCATCACCCCGGTGCGCCCCGTGCCAGGCCCCCTCCTCGCCGACCTGCGCCGACCCGAGCCGGCACTCGGGCTCGCCGATCTCCCGCGGGCCGACCTTCCTCGACGCGACCGCTCTCGTCGTGCCGGCATGCGGTTGGTGCCGTCGGCCGCGGCCGCACCCAGCTGACCGTCCGACCCCTCCCCCGCATCATCAGCACCGCTGCGTGATCGCCGTCGTGGCAGCGGGCCTGCTGTGACGCGGTCGTAGGCCGTAGGCTCGCGGACATGGCACTGAGGAAGCAGCCACGGGACACCGCCCCCGCGGCACCGCAGAAGAACGGATCCAGCCGGGGCGGTGCCACCGGGCGGGGCGGCAGCGCCGGCACGGCGGGGCGCGGGGCCGCCAGCGCGAACGGCCGCGGCGGGCCAGCGGAAGCCGCGGCGGCTCAGGGCAAGGGTTTCCGGGCCCGCTTCGCCCAGCTGCGCCTTGTCTTCAAGCTGACCCGGGAGCGGGACCCGCAGGTCCTCTGGATCACCCTCGCCGGGCTCCTCGGCCCCCTCGCCCTCGGCATCCTCCTCGGTCTGTTCGTCGGCCCGCTTTACATCTGGCTCCCGATCGGCATCCTGCTCGGTGCGGTGCTCGCCCTGAACCTGTTCAGCCGACGGGTCCAGCGCACCGCCTATGCCGAGATGGAAGGCAAACCCGGCGCCGCGGCCGGCGTCATCGAGCGCATGCGCGGTGACTGGAGAATCACTCCCGCCGTCGGCATCAACCGCAACCAGGACGTGGTGCACCGCGTCGTCTCCCGAGCCGGCGTGATCATCATCGCCGAGGGTCGAGGCCGCGGTCCCCGCGAACTGCTGGCCGCCGAGAAGCGCCGCATCCGCAAGGCCGTCGGAGACACCCCCGTCACCGACATCATCATCGGCAGCGGTGAGGGCGAAGTACCTCTTCCGAAGCTGCAGAGCACCCTCATGCGGATGCGCCGCACGCTCCCCCGCGGCGAGGTCGACACCCTCGACCGTCGCCTTCGGGCGCTGGGGGGCGCGGCGCTACCGATCCCCAAAGGTCCCATCCCCCGCAACATCCCTCGCGGTGGCCGCCCCCGCTGATCACGGTGGTCCCCACTGGTCGGTGCGCATCCCGGCGTCCGGCCGCCGCCACCGCGACCCGTGTCGGCGGATCCTGCTTCAGGGGTGATCGCATGGCGTGGCGGTGGCGCGGGCTGGGTCGCCGTGCGCGCGGGTAGACCGGGCTCACGGCAGCGGGATCATGCCGCTGCCGTGTCGCCACCGACCTGACCGGTCAGAGTCCGACCTGTCCGGCGGAGTCCGGGTTGGCCTGCCGGAGTCCGGGTTGCCCGGCCGGAGTCCGCCGTGGGGGCGCACCGCATGCGTAGCCCCGCGGCGCGGACAGCTGTATCCAGGTCTCCAGGTACGTGCGGAGAGGGCAGGACGCGCCCGCACACCGGCCGCCACCGTCCAGCGACGAACCAGACGAGCCGGCGAACGGGGCTCAGGTGGTGGCGTCGGGCCGGGCCGGGTCGCGCACCACCACGGTGCCGGCGGCCCGGTCGTGCGTGCCGCGCTGGTCACGGTCCCAGATGAAGACCGGGACCAGCAGCGCGAGCAGCAGGGTGCGCAGGGCGATCCACGGCCAGGACTGCAGCGCGCGGTCCCGCAGCCGGATCACCCGGATGCCCATCAGGCGCATCCCGATCGTCTGCCCGGAGGCGCTGATCAGGATGAACTCCTCCAACAGGAAGATCAGATAGATCGCCAGGCCGCGGACGTTGGTCGAGTACCGCACGCCGAGCAGGAACAGCACCCCGACCATGAGGTTCGCGACGACGGCGTCGATGAGGTAGGCGGCCAGGCGTGGGCCGAAACCCACCACCGAGCCGCGGCCATGCTCCGGCAGCCCCAACCGCACGCCAGGCGGCTCGTCATGCGGCAGGCCTGGCCCCTCGAGCCAGCCTCCAAGCGCTCGTCCCACGACGCAAGCTTATCCGTCACACCAAGCTGCGCCCAGGAGATCACCAAGAGTGATAAAGTCGGTTGCCGTAACGTAATCGAAACGACTTTGTGATGTCATCCGCCTACCGGGACATGACCAAAGACATCTCGACATGCCGTGGTCCACGGACCGGGAAGCGTGACAGGAGGCTGGAGGACGAATGTTCACCAAGGCCGAGGACGTGCTCCGCTATATCCGCGACGAGAAGGTTCAGTTCATCGACGTCCGATTCTGCGACCTACCCGGGATCATGCAGCACTTCACGATCCCGACCCAGGTATTCGAGGAGTCGGTGTTCACCGACGGGCTCATGTTCGACGGCTCGTCCATTCGGGGCTTCCAGGCCATCCACGAGTCCGACATGCTGCTGCTCCCGGACCCGCAGACGGCTTTTGTCGACCCGTTCCGTGAACACAAGACACTCGCCATGACGTTCTTCATCCACGACCCGATCACGAAGGAGCAGTACTCGCGCGACCCGCGCAACATCGCCAAGAAGGCCGAGACCTACCTGCGCGGCACCGGCATCGCCGACACCGCGTACTTCGGCCCGGAGGCGGAGTTCTACATCTTCGACGACGTCCGGTACGACTACAACCCGTATGGCTCCATGCACCAGGTCGACTCGGTCGAGGCGGCGTGGAACACCGCCCGCAAGGAGGAGGGGGGCAACCTCGGTTACAAGCCCCGCTTCAAGGGCGGCTACTTTCCCGTCCCACCCACCGACCACTTCACCGACCTGCGTTCCGAGATGACCCGGGTGCTCTACGAGACCGGTATCACCGTCGAGATGCAGCACCACGAGGTCGGCACCGCGGGCCAGGCCGAGATCGACATCCGGTTCGACACGTTGCTGAAGACCGCTGACAACCTGATGCTCTACAAGTACGTCATCCGCAACGTGGCCCGTAGCCGGGGCAAGACCGTCACGTTCATGCCCAAGCCGCTGTTCGAGGACAACGGTTCCGGCATGCACGTGCACTCCAGCCTCTGGAAGGACGGCGAGCCGCTGTTCTACAGCGCCAACGGCTACGGCGGCCTGTCGGACACCGCCCGCTACTACATCGGCGGGCTGCTGCACCACGCTCCGGCGCTGCTCGCCTTCACCAACCCGACGACGAACTCCTACCGGCGACTGGTGCCCGGCTACGAGGCCCCGGTGAACCTCGTCTACTCCGCGCGTAACCGCTCCGCCTGTTGCCGCATTCCGCTGGGCGGTGACTCGCCGAAGGCGAAGCGTGTCGAGTTCCGCGTGCCGGACCCGAGCTGCAATCCGTATCTCGCCTTCGCCGCGATGCTCATGGCCGGCCTCGACGGAATCCGCAACAAGATCGACCCGCCGGACCCGATCGACAAGGACCTCTACGAGCTTCCCCCGGACGAACTGGCCGCCGTTCCCCAGGTGCCCGGCTCCCTGGAGAAGGTGCTCGACGCGCTCGAGGCGGACAACGAGTTCCTACGCGAGGGCGA
The DNA here is from genome assembly GCF_023243055.1 of Frankia sp. AgPm24. Lineage (NCBI taxonomy): Bacteria > Bacillati > Actinomycetota > Actinomycetes > Frankiales > Frankiaceae > Frankia > Frankia sp. AgPm24. The sequence goes on from NZ_JALKFW010000220.1 coordinate 38,135, forward strand.
CGTCTTCACACCCGACCTGATCGAGACCTGGCTGGACTACAAGCGACGTAACGAGGTCGACGCGATCAGGCTTCGTCCGCATCCTTACGAGTTCACGCTCTACTACGACATCTGAGCCGGGCAGTCCGTCGGCGGAATGTTTCGGGCGGGCCGTGCCGACCAGGTTCCGAAAAATGCCGGACACCGGCCCGGTACATCCGGCGCCGGGCCGGCACGAGGTCCCGTCACGCTGCCGACAGCAATGCCGACAGTCACCCACGAGAGACAAAGAATTAACAATTACGGAACGGTTCGGTAACCAGGCCCGACGAAGCTCCGACCGAACCCTCCGTCACGGCGGCCTGGGTCGGCCTCCCCCAGGCCGATCACAAAGTCGCTCCGTCAGGTGCAGGATCAACAGCGGGGAGTAGTTGAGTGAGTTATCAGGCCGAGTACATCTGGATCGACGGCACCGAGCCCGACCCCCTGATGCGCAGCAAGACGCGCATCATCAAGGACGGCCAGGAGCCGGACATCTGGGGCTTCGACGGCTCGAGCACCAACCAGGCGCCGGGATCGAACTCGGACTGCGTGCTGCGTCCCGTCTTCGTGACGCCCGACCCCCTGCGGGGCGGCGACAACCGGCTGGTGCTGTGTGAGGTCGAACTGACCGACTTCACGCCCCACCCGACCAACACCCGGGCGTTCAGCCGCAGTGTCGCCGAGAAGTACGCCGACATGTCGCCGATGTTCGGTATCGAGCAGGAGTACACCTTCTTCAAGGACGGCCGTCCCTACGGCTGGCCCGAGGTCGGCTTCCCCGCGCCGCAGGGCCCGTACTACTGCGGCGTCGGCGGCTCGAAGATGCCGGGCCGCGAGATCGTGGAGCGTCACACCCAGGCGTGCCTCGACGCCGGCCTCGCCATCGAGGGCACCAACGCCGAGGTCATGATGGGCCAGTGGGAGTTCCAGATCGGCGTGCTTCCGACGCCCGAGATCGGCGACCAGATCTGGCTGGGCCGGTGGCTGCTGCACCGCATCTCCGAGGACTACGGCGTCGAGGTGTCCTTCGCCGCCAAGCCGATCCTCGGCGACTGGAACGGTGCCGGCGCGCACACCAACTTCTCCACCAAGCAGACGATGGCCGGCTGGGACGCCATCGTCACCTGCTGCGAGGCGCTGGGCACCCGCGTTCTGGAGCATGTCACCCACTACGGGACGGGCATCCAGGACCGGCTGACCGGCAAGCACGAGACCGCCCCCTGGAACAAGTTCTCCTGGGGCGCCTCGGACCGCGGCGCGTCCGTCCGTATTCCGTGGGCGGTCGAGAAGGCGAAGAAGGGCTGGCTGGAGGACCGTCGTCCGAACGCCAACATGGACCCGTACCTGGTCTCCGCCCTGATGGTCGACACCTGCTGCAGCGCGCTGGCCGGCGACAAGCCGACCCTGTTCGTGCCGGAGCAGGGCACCCCGATCGTCGTGGGCGTCACCGCCGGCGCGAGCGTCTGACCTTCCTCTCCGCTCCACCCGGCCTGATCCGGACCTGATCTGCGATCTGATCTGATCTGGCCAGCCGGACTCAAACCGGGGCGCTCGTGCGGGGGAGCACGTCGCCCCGGCTTCTCGATGTACTCCGCGGCGCCGCGACGGTGTGTACCGCGACGTGAGGCGACAGCCGAAGGCCGGCCGTCCGGGACTCCTGCCCTCGGACAGCCGGCCTTCGGCGATCCTGGACGGCACTGACCCTGGACGGCACTGACCCTGGACGGCGTCGGCTCAGCCGAAACCCGCGGTCTGCTCGCGGGCGAAGATGGCCTGCACCACCCGGTCGGCACGCCCGGTAAGCCGCTGGTGTTCGGCGAACAGGTCCGCGCCTCCCCCTGCGGGCCACCCGGCGGCCCGGGCCGTGCGTTCGGCTTCCCGCGGGTCGGTCGGGACGAGATCGGGGTCGCGTCGCCCGGCCAGGGTGCCCGCACCGCGGATGCGTGCGGCCGAGAGCCAGGCCGCCTGCAGATCACCGGCGTCCCCCTCGCCGAGCAGACCGGTACGGACCGCCGCGCGCAGCCCGTCCAGGGTCGAGGTGGTCCGCAGCGACGGCAGCGCGCGGGCATACCGCAGCTGCAGGACCTGGACGGCCCACTCCACGTCGGTGAGGCCGCCGGGCCCGAACTTCAGGTGCCGCCGCGGGTCGACGCCACGGGGCACCCGTTCACGTCGCATCCGACCACGCAGCCGGACGATCTCGGCGAGCGCCGTCGCCGGCAGTGCCTGCGGGTAGCGCACCGCGTCGATGAGGCGGCAGAACCCGTAGGCCAGCTCCGGATCGCCGGCCAGCGGCCTGGCCCGCAGCAGGGCCTGCGACTCCCAGTCCCGTGACCATCGCCGGTAGTAGGCCTCGTAGGCCTCGAGTGTGCGTGTGAGCGGACCGCTGCGGCCCTCCGGACGCAGCGCCGTGTCCAGACGCAGCGCCGGATCCGGTCCGGGCAGCGACAGCAGCCGGTGCAGCTCGCCGACGACCGCGGCGGCGGCCCGTCCCGCCTCCTGCTCGCCGTGTCCGTCCCGGGGCGCGTGGACGAAGACCACATCGGCGTCGCTGACATAGGACATCTCGTCCCCGCCGAGGCGTCCCATCGCGATGACGGCCATCCGCGCGGGCAGCCGATCGGGGTCGCCCCCGGCGACCCGGCGCTGCGCGATGAGCAGGCTGGCCGTGATGGTGGCCGCCGCGGCGTCGCTGAGCGCCCGGCCGACCGCGACGACGTCGAGCAGGCCCAGCAGATCGGCGCAGGCGACCCGGACCAGCTCCACCCGACGCACCGCCCGTCCGCGTCCGACCGCGTCCGCCGAATCCGGGTTGCGGTGCACGATGGCCAGCAGCGTGCGCGACAGCGCCTCGCGGGACACCGGCACCAGATCGGCCTCGGTCCGCAGCAGCCGCACCGACTCCGGGGCCTGCGCCATCAGATCGGCGACGTACGGACTGGTCGCGAGGACCCTGGCCAGCCGGTCGGCGGCGCCGACCGAGTCGCGCAGCAACCGCAGGTACCACGGCACCCGGCCAAGTGCCTCGCTGACCTGACGGTAGGCCAGCAGCCCCGCGTCCGGGGCCGGTCCGTCCGCGAAGGTCGGCAGCAGGGTGGGGAGCAGATGCCGTTGGATCGCCGCGGTCCGGCTGACCCCGCTGGTCAGCGCCTCGATGTGGCGCAGCGACCGTTGCGGTGTGACGAATCCCAGCGCGGTCAGCCACTGCGCCGCCTCGGCGTGGGAAAGCCGGATCTCCTCGGTGGACAGCCGGGCCACCGCCTCCAGCAGCGGCTGGTAGAACAACCGCTCGTGCATCGAGCGGACCGTGTGCGCGATTCTGGTCCGGGTGGCCTCGAACTCCGCCGCCGTGCGCATCCCCATCGACCGGGCGAGCCAGCGCAGCTCGGGCTCGCCCCTGGGCAGGGTGTGGACGCGGCGCAGGTTGCGCAGCTGCAACCGGTGTTCGGCGGTGCGCAGGAAACGATAGGCGTCGGCGAGCGCGGCGGCGTCGCGGCGCCCGACATACCCCCCGCGGACGAGGCCGTCGAGCGCGGCCAGCGTGGCGTTCTCCCGCAGCTTCGGGTCCGCCCGGCCATGGACGAGTTGCAGCAGCTGCACCGCGAACTCGACATCACGCAGCCCCCCGGGGCCGAGCTTGAGGTTACGGTCGGCCTCCGCCCGGGACAGCGTGGACTCGACCCGACGGCGCATCGCCTGGACGTCGGCGACGAAGTTCGGCCGGGCGGACGCGGTCCAGACCAGCGGGGCGACCCGCGCGCAGAACTGGTCGCCGAGGTCGCGGTCGCCGGCGATCGGCCTGGCCTTCAGCAGCGCCTGGAACTCCCAGGTCCGCGCCCAGCGGCGGTAGTAGGTCAGATGGCTCTCGAGCGTGCGTACCAGGGCTCCGTCGCGTCCCTCCGGGCGCAGGTTGGTGTCGACCTGGAACAGCGCCCCCACCGACGTCACCAGCCCCGCCGCCCGCACCAACCCCTCGGCCAGCCGCGCCGCCGTCCGCAACGTCGCCTCGAGACCATCCCCGGCCCCGGCATCGGTTTTGGCGTCGGCGTCGGCATCGGCATCGGCATCGGGGCCAGCCCCGGTGTCAGCCTCGACGTTCGGCGGCTCGGCGACGAACACGACGTCCACGTCGCTGACGTAGTTGAGCTCGCGGCCGCCGCACTTGCCCATCCCGATCACGGCCAGGCGCACCGGCGCGGACTCGGCCGGCAGACCCGCCCGGGCGATGGCCAGGGCCGCGTCGACGGCCGCGCCGGCGAGATCGGCGAGTTCGGCGGTCGCGTCGTCCAGGGCGACCGCGCCGGTCAGGTCCCGGGCGGCGACGGTCAGCAGTTCACGGCGGTAGGCCAGCCGTAGCTCGTCGAGGATCTCGGTGGTGTCGGCCGCGGCCCGAGGAGTCGGCGCGTCCGGGTCGGCGCCGACCGCCCGCAGCAGCATGGCGCGGGTCCGGGCCGCGTCGGGCCGTCCGGTCGCCAGGTCGTCCGCGTCCAGTACCTGCCAGTCCCCCGGACGGCGCGCCAGATGATCACCCAGGGCCCGGCTGGCGCCGAGCACCGCGCACAGCCGTTCCCGCAGACCCCGCCGCGCCGCGAGCCCGGCGAGCAGCCCCGCTCCGTCCACCGGACCCAGCGCGTCGATCAGCCGTTCCAGCCCACCGAGCGCCAGATCAGGATCGGCCGAGGCCGCGAGGGCGGCGACCACCGGGTGGCTGAACCCGCCGGCTCCGGCGTCAGTTCCGCCGCCGCCAGCTCCGGTTCCGCCGCCGGCTCCAGCTCCGGTTCCGGTTCCGTCCGCGGGCAGCAGCGCCAGCCGTCGCATGGCGGCGGCCACCCGGTCGACGTCGGTGAAGCCGAGGCGGGCGAGCCGCGCGCCGACCGAACTTCCCCGTGGATGGTCGATCCCACCGGCCGCGGCGCCGTGCCGTTGCGAGGTCACAGCACGGGCAGGTACCGGTCGATCTCGAACGGTGTGACCTGCCGCCGGTAGTCCTGCCATTCGGCCCGCTTGTTGCGCAGGAAGAACGCGAACAGTTCGTCGCCGAGGGTCTCTCGCACCAGCGCCGAACCCTCCATCACCGTGATGGCGTCCGAAAGCGATCCGGGCAGGGCGGCGATCCCCCGCTCGCGGCGCTCCTCGTCGGTGAGCATCCAGACGTCGTCCGCGGCCGGTGCGGGCAGGTCATACCCACCCTGGATGCCACGCAGCCCGGCGGCCAGCACCAGGGCGAAGGTCAGGTACGGGTTGCAGGCGCTGTCCGGCAGCCGGAACTCGACCCGGGTCGCCTGCGTCTTGTGCAGCTTGTACAGCGGGACGCGGACCAGCGCGGAACGGTTGTTGTGCCCCCAGCACACGTACGCGGGCGCCTCCAGCACCTCACCGGCCTGCTGGTCGCCGATCAGCCGCTTGTAGGAGTTCACCCACTGGTTGGTGACCGCGGTGATCTCCGCGGCGTGGGTGAGCAGCCCGGCGATGAACGACTTCGCCACCTTGGACAGCTGGTATTCGTCCGTCGGGTCGTGAAAGGCGTTGCGGTCACCTTCGAACAGGCTCAGATGCGTGTGCATCCCGGAGCCCGCCTGGTCGCCGAACGGCTTGGGCATGAACGTGGCGTAGATGCCCTGGCGCAGCGCGACCTCCTTCACCACCTGCCGGAACGTCATGATGTTGTCCGCGATGGTGAGCGCGTCCGCGTATCGCAGGTCGATCTCCTGCTGCCCCGGCGCGACCTCGTGGTGGCTGAACTCCACCGAGATACCGAGCCGTTCCAGCATGCTGATCGCCTGCTGGCGGAAGTCGTGGCTGATGTCGTTCGGGGTCAGGTCGAAATATCCCGACTCGTCGACCGGCGGGGGCATCGGCCCGCCGCGCCTGGGCGGCTCCTTGAGCAGGAAGAACTCGATCTCCGGATGGGTGTAGAAGGTGAACCCGGCATCGGCTGCCCGCGCCAGCGTGCGCCGCAGCACCCAGCGTGAGTCGGTGGCCGCCGGCCCCCCGTCCGGCATGACCAGGTCGCAGAACATCCGGGCGGTCAGCGGATGCTCGCCCCGCCAGGGCAGCACCTGGAACGTGGACGGGTCGGGCCGGGCGAGCATGTCCGCCTCGTGCACCCGGGCGAAACCCTCGATCGCCGAACCGTCGAACCCGATGCCCTCGGACAGTGCCCCCTCAAGTTCGGCCGGGGAGATCTCCACGGATTTCAGGTACCCGAGGACGTCGGTGAACCAGAGCCGCACAAAGCGGATGTCCCGCTCCTCGAGAGTTCGCAGCACGAACTCCTGTTGTTTGTCCATGACGCCTCCGCACTGAGGTGAGGACTCGACGATACGGGCCCGTCCGACCTGAACCGACCATAGCGAGCGGCCCACCCGCCAGCACGACTACCCTCGGCGACCAAACTGCCCCTCATCCGCACAGACAGCAACCCACCTCCCGCCCCCACCACTCCCCGCAACCGACACCCAGCAAGATCCTCCTACACGGGTCGCCATGGGGGGCAAAACGGACACGAACACCCCCACGACGACCCGTGTGCACCCTGCACACCCGCAGCCCCCGGAAGCAGCGCCACAGGGCGTGGTCGTGGCCGATGAACGATGGCACCGCGTCGCATGAACGGGCCAGCGGGGGCCCTCCGATCCGGCGACAGGACGGCCCGCAGGAGCCCCGCCGACAACCGCGACGCACACGGCACATCTACCGTCCTACACTTCTTCTACAAGTTGTAGAAGAAGTGCTGGCGAGGGAGATGTCGTGCGACCGATGGCGGGTGCGGTCCGGCGTGGGGTGGGGCGACATGTCGTCCCGATGCTTCCGGTGGCGGTCTGTCTGTGCCTGGCCAGCTGAAGCACGGGGGCCACGGCAGCGGACGGGGGCGGGGACGGGGACGCGGGCGCCGGGCGGTCGCGGGTACGGCTTACCTTCACCGCGCCGAGCGAGCGCAGGTCCGCGCCACCGACCAGCGGCCTGACGCCCTCGGGGCAACGGGTCGATCTCGCGGCGCTGCGGGGACGTGTCACCGTGGTCAACTTCTGGGCCTCCTGGTGCCCACCCTGCCGGGCGGAGACACCCGCTCTGGTGACACTGGCCCACCAGCGTCCGAGCGTTGCCTTTCTGGGTGTCGCCCATCAGGAGGGCGCAGACACCGCCGCGGCCTTCCTGCGTACCTTCGCCGTGCCCTACCCCACGATCGTCGACAAGCCCGGCACCCTGGCCGCACGCTGGCCCGGCGTCGCCGGTCTGCCCATGACCTACGTGCTCGACTCCCGCGGCCGGATCGCCGCCCGCCTCATCGCCGGCGTCACCACAGATGATCTTGGCGGCGTCCTTGACCGACTGTCCACCGAGGCATAGTCGCTGGACGCGGCAAAGTCCGGACGGGCATCGTGAGCGGCGGAGGTGCCATGCGCACGCAGGAGATCGAGTACAGCTACGAGGATCTGCGCCTGATCGGCGAGTTCGCCGTCGACGACGCACAGGACGACGGGCCGCGGCCAGGGGTGCTGGTCTGCCATGGCGGTGGCGGCCTGACCGACCACACCCGCGACTGGACCCGCCGCCTGGCCGCGGCCGGCTACGCGGCCTTCGCCCTGGACTACTACGGCGGCGGGGGTCGTTCGGACACCGAACGCTCCGGCGACCGCTACGCCGGGCTGCTGGCCAGGCCCGAGCGGCAGCGGGCGTTGGCCCGGGCCGGTCTGGACGTGCTGCTGGCCCGGCCGGAGGTCGCGGCCGGGCAGACTGCCGCGATCGGGTTCTGCTTCGGGGGGACGATCGCACTGGAGCTGGCCCGTGCCGGCGCCGACCTGCGCGCGGTCGTCGGCTTCCACGCGGGCCTGGCCACCCAGCAGCCGGCACAGCCGGGGGCGATCACCGGCCGGGTCCTGCTCTGCCTCGGCGCGGAGGACCCCATCGTCCCGGCGGAGCAGCGCCTCGCCTTCGAGCAGGAGATGCGCGCCGCCGGAGCCGACTGGGAGCTACGCCTGTACGGCGGCGCCGAGCACGGATTCACCGACCCGATCACCGATGGCATCATCCCCGGCGTCCGCTACGACCAGCGCACCGCCGACCGCGCCTGGACCGCCATGATCGCCCTGTTCACCGAGGTCTTCGAACCCCGGCCCTGACCGCCGTCAGGCTTGGCCCTTGCGGCCCATGCCCAATGCCTTGCGATACAGCTCGGGGACGCGGTAACGCTCGGCGTCGTCACGAGAACCGAGGTCGACTCCCAGGAGCCCTACCTCCAGGCCCAGGTTCACCACGTCGACCTCGACCCCGGCCAGCTCGCCCGCGGGAAAGGGCGTACGCCCGACTGCCCGCAAAGCCTCGAACAGAGGCCCAAGCTCCGGGTACTCCTCCTCTACGGACAGCACCTCCTGGTCGCTGATGTCCTCCAGGGACTCGACCAACGCGCGGGGCCGGATCAGGCTCCGTTCGTAGGGAGCCGACTCGTACCAGCCGCGCTCCCGCTCGGCCGCACGGTCAAACAGCCGGATCAGCGAGCGCGGAGAGTGGTCACCGTTACTGTCCGCGAGCCGGTTCCAGACCCAGTTGTGGGTGAAGGCGGTCTTGCCGCCGGAAACCCGCTCACCCACCAGGACCCGCCAGACATCGAGCACCTGGGCCTGCGACCAGGACTCGACCAGGTCCTCCGCGCCGGTGCTCGGCAGGGCGTCCGGAACCTCGTGTCGGACAAGGTCGGCCACCGCTGCTGCCCGCAGCGCCTGCTTGATCACTACCTTCAGGTAGTCGGTCTGATCCGCCCAGGACAGCCGCACCTCACGCCCATAGAAGTGGGACTGGTTCGGCACCGGAACGCTTCGGTAGATGTCCTCACGGATCAGAACCTTCATCCGCAGACGGGACAGCTCGTCACCGCGCTCGCCGAGCAGAGCCAGCAGCCCCGCGACGCCCTCTCGACGCCGCGTCAGATCGGCGGCCGTCGGGCCGAAACCGGCATCCAGGCCATCGAACAACAGGAACGTCTGCTCATCGATGGCCGTGTCCAGCTCCCTGATCCACTGCCACACCAGCAACCCCGCGTCCGGGACGGACAAGACCGACCGAAGGTCCCGGACGAGGTCGATCTCGGTGTACCGCGGCTCAGGCTTGTGGACACAGACAAGGCCGCCAGGAATCGCGAACTCGGGCAGCCGCGGCTCGCCGTACAGCCGCACCGTCACACCGATCAGCGCGGCCCAGGCGACTCTCCAGTCGGTTGAGGTCTCTGCGATGAGGGAACCAACCGCCTTGAACGTGTCGCTGGACGGTGTCCACGTCCGGCGCGTCTGCAGACTGGATGGGCTGGTCACAGCGATACCGCCCGCCATGGCGAGCCGGCGGAACAGCGCCGTCTTGCCGGTGCCCTTGCGGCCACGGATCAGCGGTCGGTCAGCCCGTAGAGCCTGTTGAACAGTCCCGGTACGCAGGTAGGTCTGCTCGAACTCGTCGTCGGACTGTGCCTCCGCTATACCCGCGGACATCCGCAGCCCGGCGAGCGCCTCCGCCTTTGTGGTCGTCACCAGCGACGGCGACCCGGATACTACGACGGAGCCGCCGACGTTGTTCGCCATGATCGAAGCAGAGCGTGGGACGAACCCCTTGATCCATTCACTGACCGGCGCATAAGCACTGCCGCCGGCCTCGGCGGTCGCCGCATCCGTGCTGGCCATGTCCTCGCTGTACCCCACGACATGCAGAAGCTCATCCACGTCGGGAAACGCCGGTTGGCCATCCGTGAGAACAGCCGGGGCGAGCCACTCGCTGATCCAGGTCGCGGCCCGGTCCTCGTAACGACGACGGGTTTCCGGAGAGCCGGCGCCAGGTACCGGGCTGACCAGGAACCGTGGCTCCGGGGTGTACGCACGCTCGGAGCGGGCGGCGAGCAGGGCACGCGTTAGCGCACCCGTGCCCACTCTGGACTGCGGGTGCGGGAAGAACGTGACGACAGCCAGATCGGCGAGATCGAACAGAAGCGGTGCGGACAGCGGGCTGATGCCGGTCCGGGCATCGATGAGCACGACCTGCGGAGCAATTCGTAGCCCACCCACAGCGGAGAGCAACATCCGTAGCGGATTACTTTCCTCCCGGTACCAGGACGCAGGATCCAGCTGCGCGAGTCTGCGGGCATAGTTGGCGTCCGGATGACCCGCTGGAAGCAGATAGAGCTCACGGTCGGGATGCGCCCGCAGGAGGTGCGGTGTGACGTCCGGAAGCTCACCAGCGATCTCCGCGCCGAGCAACAGCGACACGACACCCTGATCGGGACCTACCTGGCGCTCCACATCGAACAACGCGGCGAGCCCAGGAGCCTCCAGGTCCATGTCGATGCACAGAACCCGATGGTCCTGCGCCAGCAGCAGGGCCGTGTGGGCCAGCGCGGTGGACCGACCCACACCCCCGCGCAACGAATAAAAAGTTGCCACCAACGGTGCGGAAAGAAAGTCGTCTGAGCGCGACGGCAGTCGCACTTCAATTCTGTCGCGCTGTTCACCGCGAGCCAGTGAATCCGGCCAGAGCGGGAGCTGGGAAACCTCGGGCCGCAGAGGATCACCTGCGCCCTCGGCCGCCGCAGTGGCCGACTCCTCTGGACTGAGAAAATCCATGAAAGCGATATCATCGTCGGCGACGATCAAACCCAGCGAACGGCCGCGGCGTTCGCCCGGCGTCTGACCCCTGAAGCTGCCACTCACCACCTGGATGCGGTAGCCCCGAAAAGGGTCGGGGACGACCTGCACCTCGTCCCACGGGTCTCCTCTGCCCAGGCGGTCGAGGATGCGCTCGCGAACAGCATCGGCCTCGACCTGCGTCCTGTCCGGCATGTCCCCTCCCACCTGCCCGCTGCCCGGACAGTCAGCGTAGCCGTCGCAGGCGGTGGGCCAGGAACCTGGCCAACTCCTGTGCGCTGGCGAGTTCCGTCTCGTAGTCGATGGTCGGCGAGAGCACCGGGTCGTAGCGCATCTCAACGGTACGTCGGTCCGCGTACACCCGTAGATCATGCGGCAGGTCCGCCCGCCGGATTCCGCAGTCCTCCAGCAGAAGAACCAAACGGTGATCCTTTCTGAACCGCAGCCCGTTGAGGGCGATTCCAAGCGCCTTGGCGTAGGCCTCAACCACGTATCCAGTGAGGTAAAGAGCCCCGAGCTGCCGGGCCTTCTCATGCAGCGCATCAGCATCCTTGCCGCGCTCACGGGCAACCTCGACCCAGCGATCAGCCTCTCTTTTTCTATCTGGATTCAGCGCACCCACCCGCCTACACGATGGCCTCCGATACCACTCTAACAACCAGCACGCTACAGCTGCGAGCGGACCATCTGCGGACAACAGGCGGATGACGGTGAAACGAACGGCCGCGTAGGACGAGACGGAGATCCCGTCCTACGCGGCCGTCGGACAGCCGGGTCCGCGTCAGACCTGGATGCGGCGGGTGACGGCGTCGAGGATCTCGGCGATCGCGTCGTCGACGGGGACGCCGTTGCGCTGGGTTCCGTCGCGGAAACGGAAGGAGACGGCACCGGCCGCGACGTCGTCGTTGCCGGCGAGGAGCATGAAGGGAACCTTCTGCTTCTGCGCGGTGCGGATCTTCTTCTGCATCCGCTCGTCCGAGGCGTCGACCTCGACGCGAATGCCCTGGGTGGACAGGCGCCGGGCGATCTCGTCGAGGTAGGGCACATGCTCGTCGGTGATCGGGATGCCGACGACCTGCACGGGGGCGAGCCACGGCGGCAGGGCACCGGCGTAGTGCTCCAGCAGGATGGCGAGGAACCGTTCGATCGTGCCGAACAGGGCCCGGTGGATCATGAACGGGCGTTTGCGGGTGCCGTCCGCGGCCTGGTATTCGAGGTCGAACCGCTGCGGCAGCTGGAAGTCGACCTGGATGGTGGACAGCTGCCAGGTGCGGCCGATCGCGTCGCGCGCCTGCACGGAGATCTTCGGGCCGTAGAAGGCGCCGCCGCCCGGGTCCATGACGAGTTCGAGGTCCTGCTTCTGGGCGGCCTCGCGCAGCAGGTCGGTGGCCTCGGCCCATTCCTCGTCGGTGCCGACGGCCTTGCCCTCGGGGCGGGTCGACAGCTCCAGGTAGAAGTCGTCGAGGCCGTAGTCGCGCAGCAGGCCGAGCACGAAGCTCAGGGTGCCGTCGAGTTCGGTGGGCAGTTGTTCGCGGGCGCAGAACAGATGGGCGTCGTCCTGGGTGAGGCCACGCACCCGGGTCAGGCCGTGCACCACACCCGACTTCTCGTACCGGTAGACGGTGCCGAACTCGAACAGCCGCAGCGGCAGCTCCCGGTACGACCGGCCGCGCGACCGGTAGATCAGGATGTGCATCGGGCAGTTCATCGGCTTGAGGTAGTAGTCGGTGCCGCCGTCGAGCTGCATGGGCGGGTACATGCCGTCGGCGAACCAGTCGAGGTGCCCGGAGATCTCGTACAGCTCGGACTTGGTGATGTGCGGGGTGTTGACGAACGAATAGCCCGCCTCGGTGTGCCGACGCCGCGAGTAGTCCTCCATCGCGGTGCGCACCGCGCCACCCTTGGGGTGGAACACCGACAGGCCGGGGCCGATCTCGGTCGGGAAGGAGAACAGGTCGAGTTCGGCACCGAGGCGACGGTGGTCGCGCCGCTCGGCCTCGGCGAGGCGGGTCTGGTAGTCCTTCAGCGCCTCACGGGACTCCCAGGCGGTGCCGTAGATCCGCTGTAGCTGCGGGTTCTTCTCACTGCCCCGCCAGTAGGCGGCCGCCGAACGCAGAATCGCGAACGCGGGAATCGACCGGGTGCTCGGCACGTGCGGCCCGCGGCAGAGGTCCTTCCAGCACAGGTCGCCGGTCTTCGCGTCCAGGTTGTCGTAGATGGTCAGCTCGCCGCCGCCGACCTCGACGCTCGCCTCGGCGTCGTCACCGGCGCTCGATTTCAGGCCGATCAGTTCCAGCTTGTACGGCTCGTCGGCGAGTTCGGCGCGGGCCTGGTCGTCGCTGACGACCCGGCGGGCGAACCGCTGACCGGACTTGATGATCGCCTGGGCCTTCTTCTCGATGGCCTTCAGATCGTCCGCGGTGAACGGGGTCTCGACATCGAAGTCGTAGTAGAACCCGTTCTCGATGGGCGGGCCGATGCCCAGGCGCGCCTTCGGGAACAGGTCCTGCACGGCCTGGGCGACCACGTGCGCCGCCGAATGCCGCACGATCGCCCGCCCGGCCGGCGAGTCCAGCGCGATCGCCTCGACGACGGCCCCGTCGGTGAGGACATGAGCGAGGTCGCGCTGCTGGCCGTCGACCACCGCGGCGATGACCGAACGGTCGTCGGCGAACAGGCTGGCGGCCGTCGTACCGGTCGGCACCACCCGCGGCTCGCTGCGCTGGTCATGCTGGACGGTCACGCGGACGTCGGACACCGAGACTCTCCTGTGTGCGCTGGGACGCTGAGCGCGGGCAATCATCCCGCGGCCGGCGGGCAACCGCCCCGAGGGCGGCCCACGGCAGGTTTTCCTGACCCGCTCGCGATGCTACCCGCGTCCCGGCCGAACCCCCCGAACACACACACTCACGGTGACGACTCTGGCGCGCGCACGTCCACCACCCGCGGCTCGTCCGACGGGACGCCATCCGCGTCGCCATGGCCGCGGTCCGCCGGGTCCACCCCGCTGACGGACGCACCAGCCAGCGGCGTCCCGACCTCGGACGGGCTGGCGTGGGACGGGACCGCGTGGGACGGGACCGCGGTGGACGAGCTGGCGTCGGGTGTCCCGGAGGCGGGCGTACCCGTGCCGGGCGCCGAGGCCGAGGACCGGATAGGTCTGGCCCAGCGCGAAGGGAGCGCCCACCGGATAGGCCACCAGGCGAGGCGTCGCCAACTGCCCACCCGCCGGCTGCGGACCGGCCACGACCGCGCCGCTGAACGTGGCGACACCGCCCGACGGCGGCACAGTGCCCGACGCCGGGGTGCCGTTGGGTGCGGCGGCTACAGCGGGCGTGGCCGGGAGCTGGACCGTGCCGCCGGCAGCAGCAGCGACAGTGGTGGCAGTGGTGGCAGTGGTGATCGGGTCGGTGTCCGGTGCCGGGGTGCGGATGCCGACGAGGATGACGTCGACGATGCGAGCGATGCGGCCGCCACTGACCTCACGGTCGCCGCTGAGGTACTGACGGTAGGAGACCGGGCCGATGAGCATGTCGACGATCAGGTCAACGTCGACGTCCGCCGCGAGTTCACCCGAGTCGATGCCACGGCGCAGCAGGTCCGCCGCCCACCGGCGGGATGGTTCCAGCACCCGGTGTGAGTAGGTGGCGAACAGGTCGGGGTGGGTGGTGCGCTCCGCGGCGAGCTTGGGCATGATCCGCCCGGCCAGGGAGTGCATGTTGCGTCGGCGCAGGGCGTTGAGCCAGGCGACCAGATCGTCGCGCAGGGAGCCGGTCTCGACCGTGTCGACCTCGTCGGCGAGGGTGTCGAGAGCGTCGCTGATCAGGGCGTCCTTGGTCGGCCAGCGCCGGTAGACGGTGGCCTTGCCGACGCCGGCGCTCGCGGCGACGGCCTCCATGGACAGCCCGGCGAACCCGACGGTGGCCAACTCGTGCAGTGCCGCGGCGATGATCGCCTCGTCGGTCCGAGGGTCGCGGGGACGGCCGGGGGCACGCGGGATCCGTACCCCGGAGGGGGCCCGGTCCGCTGGCCGACGAGGCTGCGGCGGACGGGCGTCCGACGTTGTCATCGGACGTGCCTTCCGCTCACCGCGGCGATCTGGTCGCCGTACCTGTGCGTCCGCATGGATAGGCCACCCGCCACCTGGTCGAGCCGCGCGTTGCTGTCGATTGTCCGGTGTCATTTCAAGATCAGCATACGTGGCCCGGGCGCCAGACGCATCCGTTTGCCATGGCAGCGGCGTGGTGCTCCACGTCCGACGTCGGACGCCCGGGCACGGCGGGCCTGGCCGGGGCATCCACCGGGGCCCGCCCACGAAGGTCGGCGGGGGGCTGCCACGAGGGCCGGCAGGAGGCCGTCAGCGGTGGCAGCATGGATGGCACGCCGGGACGCCCCGTCGCCCGGACGGACGGATCAGGAGTGCTCATGACGTCGTCAGACACTGGTTCCCACAGCGCCGACTCCCCCACCGCAGGTTCCCCTGGCACAGGCTCCTACGTGGCTCCCGAGGAGGGTGCCACCACGACCAGCCAGTCCCGTGGCCGGACCCGCTTCACCGTGCGCGATGTGGCGGCGGCCAAGGCCCGCGGGCAGAAGTGGGCGATGCTGACCGCCTACGACTTCACCACCGCGGGCGTCTTCGACGAGGCCGAGATCCCCGTCCTGCTGGTCGGCGACTCGGCCGCCAACGTCGTCTACGGCTACGACACGACGATCCCCGTCACGGTGGACGAGCTGATTCCGCTGGTCCGCGCTGTGGTGCGCGGGGCGCCGCACGCGATGGTCGTCGCCGATCTGCCCTTCGGGTCCTACCAGGCGGGGCCGGCGCAGGCGCTGGAGACGGCCACCCGTTTCCTCAAGGAAGGTGGGGCGCAGGCGGTGAAGCTCGAGGGCGGCCAGCGGGTCGCTCCGGCGGTGCGGACGCTCACGGCCGCCGGCATCCCGGTCGTCGGGCATCTGGGGCTGACCCCGCAGAGCGTGCATGCCTTCGGGGGTTACCGGGTGCAGGGACGGGACGCGGCCGGTGACGTGCTGCTGACCGAGGCGTTGGCGATCGAGGCGGCCGGCGCGTTCGCCGTCGTCCTGGAGGTGGTGCCCGCGGAGCTCGCCGCCCGGGTCACCAAGGAGCTGCGGATCGCCACCGTCGGGATCGGCGCCGGCGCGGACTGCGACGCCCAGGTGCTGGTCTGGCAGGACATGGCCGGTCTCGGCGCCGGACGAGCCCCTCGTTTCGTCAAGCGGTACGCCGATCTGCGCACCGCCCTCGGCACGGCCGCGCGCACCTACCGCGACGAGGTCCGGGACGGCCACTACCCCACCGTCGAACACAGCTACTGACCGCAACGTCCCGTGCCGGCGGCGCCGTCCCTGGGCGTCCGCGGGCAGCGCGCCAGCGGCTAGCGGGCGAGCGCGGCGGCGAGTTCCGTGCGCGCCGCCACCAGGGACGGGCCGTACCAGGTCAGCAGGCGCCCCGAGACGCACACCGCCGGCGCGGTGAACGCCTCGGGGCCGTCGGTGGGGCTGAACGCGTACGGCTCGTCCGGCAGGACCACCAGGTCGTGCGGGGGCACCGTGGCCGGGTCGAACCGGGGATAGCGCTGGTCGGCGTCGGCCAGCACGTTGTCGACGCCGAGCCGGCGCAGCACGTCCCCGGTGAAGGTGTCGTGGCCCACCGCCATCCACGGCCGGCGCCAGATGGGTACCAGGGCCCGGCGGCGCGGTCCCGGCGGTGGGGGCGCCGACCAGAGGGCCCGGGCCTGCTCCCACCAGGGGGGACGCTGCAGGTGGCAGGCCAGCCGCAGCATCCGGTCGAGGCTGTGCAGTGCGCCGTCGACGGTGGTGGGCGCGGTCACCCAGACCGCGAGTCCGGCGTCCCGCAGGGCGGTGAGGTCGGGGGCCCGGTTCTCCTCGGCGTTGGCGAGCACGAGGTCCGGGGCGAGGGCGACGATCGCCGCCAGATCGGGGTTCTTCGTGCCGCGGATGCGGGTGACCTCGAGCCCGGGTGGTTCGCCGCACCAGTCGGTCGCCCCGACGAGCAGCCCGGGGGTGCTGCGGGCGACCGATTCGGTGAGGCTCGGCACCAGCGAGACCACCCGCTCGATCCGGTCGGGAACGGCCACGGCGAGCCCGAGGTCATCGAGGTGCGTCGACGTGGCCCGACGGTCCGGCGCTCCCCGCGTCACGATCAGTCCGATCCCGGCTCGTCCAGTCCGGTCAGACGTCGGTGACGCGCAGGCCGGCGTGGGCCTTGTACCGGCGGTTGATCGAGATCAGGTTGGCGGTGAGCGCCTCCACCTGACCGGCGTTGCGCAGCTTGCCGGCGTAGATGCCGCGCATCCCGGGGATGCGCTCCGCGAGCGCGGCGACCAGGTCGGTGGCGGCGCGGTCGTCGCCGAGCACGAGGATGTCGGTGTCGATCGACTCGACCGTCTCGTCGGCGAGCAGGACGGCGGAGACGTGATGGAAGGCACCGACGACCGTGCTCTCGGGCAGGACGGCGGCAGCCTGCTGGGCGGCGCTGCCCTCCGGCACGGGCAGGGCGAAGGCGCCGCCCTTGTCGAAGCCCATCGGGTTGACGCAGTCGATGACGATCTTCCCGGTCAGCGGGCCGCGCAGCGACTCGAGCGTCTCGCGGTGCCCGTCCCAGGGGACGGCGACGATGACGACGTCGGCCCGCGCGGCGACGGTGGCGTTGTCGGCGCCCTCGATGCGCAGGCCCGGTCCGGCGAGCTTGGCGGCGGCTTCCTCGCCACGCTCGGTGGAACGCGAACCGATGAGCACGAGGTGCCCGGCCTGGGCGAAACGCAGCCCGAGGCCGCCGCCCTGCGGTCCGGAACCGCCGAGAATGCCGATGGAGAGGCCGGGTACGTCCGCGGGAACATGCTTGGGCGAGGTCACCCTGCCATCCTGCCCGAGTCGTCCGTCCGCCGCGCGTTTCGGCGACCGGGAGTGAACCCGCAGGCCGGCGGTCTGGACGGCCGGAACCAGATCGTTCACCCTCCGGCGCACCGACTCATGGCACCCCCCACCCGCCGACGGACAGCCGGGGGCAATGAGGGACTATGCATGAACAACGGGACAGCTACGTGTCCGATCATCCCGCGCTCGCCGGCCGGGACCTTCGACCGGGCAGACGGGTTCCCACACACGTCGCTACCGGCAGAGGAGCAGCGCACGTGACAGAGAGTTACAGCTCGTGGATCACCACCGTCAGCGAGCGGAACGGTACCCATGGCGATGCTCCGGGCGGGTCCGGTAACCCCGGGCGTGCGTTGGCCGGGGATGGGCCGTACCGTTCGGTTTCACACGCAACGGGTAGATCTAACGAAACAGGCGAGAGAGGTCGAGCAATGGCGGACGTATCGGTTCGCTTCGCGATGACGAACGACAGCGAAGTGGTACTGAACCTGTCGCTGCCGCAGGCGCTGCGCCTGATGGAGGCGATCGCGCGCAAGGTGGGCGAGACGCTCGCGGAGCGCAGCACCCAGGCGGTGGGCGGCGTCGGCGGGGTTCCCACCTCGGCACCCTCGAACGGCATGCCGAGCCTTGGGCCGTACACCCCGTCCTGAACCCGCACCCGGGTGACCCTCCTGGCGCTGGCCGCACCGCAGCGCGCCACGCCGGAGGCTGACGTCCAGCTCACCGCGGCCGATCCACGGCAGGCGCCGTCGGGTCAGAACCTCGCGGTGGGCTCGCTGAATCCCCGGGCGGGACGATCCACGGCAGGACCCTCGTCGCCCGGGCGGCCACGCGTGGCCGGGCCGCCGGCGGCGAGCGCACGTGGGTGTGATGTGGCATACACCTCACGGAGCCGGTCGACCGTCACGAGGGTGTAGATCTGGGTCGTGCTCACCGAGGCATGACCCAGCAGCTCCTGCACGACCCGGACGTCCGCGCCCCCGTCGAGCAGGTGGGTGGCGAAGGAGTGCCGCAGCACGTGCGGTGACACGCCGTCCACCCCCGCCGCCGCGGCCGCGGTGCGTAGCTGTGTCCACGCGCTCTGGCGGGACAGCCGGGTGCCGCGTCGCGACAGGAACACCGCCGCCCCCGAGCGGGCCGCGGCCAGACGCGGCCGCGCCGCCCGCAGATAGTCCGCCAGCGCCAGCACCGCGCAGCGCCCCAGTGGGACGACCCGGTCGCGCCCCCCTTTGCCGTGCAGGCGCACGGACGCGGCTTCGAGGTCCAGATCGTCGAGGTCGAGGCCGACCGCCTCGGAGATACGCGCGCCGGTCCCGTAGAGCAGCTCCAGCAGGGCGGTGGCCCGGAGCCGACGGGCGGCCTCCAGCGCATCACCGCTGCCACCGCCACCACCGCTGCCACCGGACGTCGCAGGGGCCGTGGCCTGCTGGCCGCCCGCGGCGGCCAGCACCGCGCTCACCTGGTCGACGGTGAGTGCCTTGGGCAGACGCCGCGGCGGCGCCGGCGGCCGCACCGGCTTCGAGACGTCCTCACGCACGTCCCCCTCCTCGGCGGCGAAGCGGTGCAGGGACCGCACCGCGACGAGCATCCGCGCCACGGACGCGGCGGCCAGCGGCGGATGCTCGTCGTCCCCCGCGCGCAGCGCCGCGGCGAAACCGGCAACCTCCGCCTCGCCCACCGCGTCCAACGAGGGCAACCCCCGCGCGGCCAGATGGACGAGATACCGCCGCAGATCGCGACGGTAGGCGAGGACCGAGTTACGGGCGAGGCCACGCTCGCCTTCGAGGTGGTGGAGATAACGGGCGACCACATCCGCCGGCCCGACCTCAGCGAAGGACCCGGTGCCGGCGAGGGACCCGGTGCCGGCGAGGTGTACGGCGTTGGCGACGGGCACGTCAGGACGCTCCCGGAGGGGTTCGTCGCCGTCGGCCGCCATCATCAACCTGATAGTAGGACCTGCCGGCAGTTGTCTGCGGCTGCCCGTCCACATGCCGCGATTCGACGGCTATTCTGGCGATCTGTGCGGATGGCCACCGGACCATCACGTCGCGCCGCACGGCTGGGGGTCACCATCATCGACGTCACCACGCCGCCCCGCGGTCCGCACCCTGCGTCACCCGGGTCGCTGAGGGGGCCATCGCCACGGCGGTCGGCGCCGTCGGTCCCCTCCGGGGCCGTCGCACCGGCTTCGTCTGCGGCTCAGGCGGTCGCGGTATCGCCGGCGTCGCGGCGCCGGGCGCGGGTGCACCTGCGGCGGCGGGGGCTCGTCCTGCTGGTCGGGTTCGTGCTGGGAGCGGAGCTGATGTCCTCGTGCGGCGGGTCGGGGGGGCCGCAGGGTGCCGCGCTCCCCGTCCATTCGGGGGCCGGTGGTGCGAGCCCGACGGCGAGCGGCACCAGCGCCGCCACGCCGCCGGATGTCAGCGCTCCCGCCGCCGTGCGTACCGTCGCGGCGTACTTCCAGGAGATCAACGATGCCACCCGAGCCGGACGCCTCGCGGTGATCACAGCGACGGCCCTGGAGGGCTGTCAGACCTGCGCCCTGGACGTCGGGGTGTCGCGCTCGCTGGCCCAGCGCGGCCTGCACGCCGACGCACCCGCCTACCAGCTCAGTGACCTCACGGCCCAGCCGTACGCGGGCCTGGCCGCCACCGCCTCCTTCACGCTGCGCACGGCGACCGTCGGCCTGCTCGACGCGGCCGGGCGGCACGTCCAGGACGCCGCCGGCGTCCCCGCCCGCGCCGCGACCGCGCAGCTCACCCTCACCGCGGGCGGCTGGCGCATCCAGACCCTGCGCTACGCGGCGGGCCCCTCTTGACCCCGCCGACCCCCGCCGGCACCGGCACCGGCGGCCTGCGCGCCGGGCGGCGGGCGGCGCTGATCCTGGTGGTGGCCGTGGTGATGACCTGCGCCGGCGTGGCGATGCCCACCTGGCCAGGCGGGTCGAGCTGGCCGGGTGGGTCGGGCGGCTCGGGGTGGTCGGGCGGTCTGGGGGCCGGCCGGGCCGTCGCCGCTCCCAACGACACCGCCGCTCCCAACGACACCGTGGTTCCCTGCGGTGACGTGCTGTGGGGAGCCTGCGACACCCGGGCCACCGCGCAGGGTTACCAGTACCGCTACCACGACGGCAAGCTCGAACGAATATCGGACGCCACCGACGCCGGCACCGGCACCGGGCGGTGGGCGGCCCACTGCGGCGAGTTCTGCCAGGACGATCCGACTGTCATCTGCGAGATGCTCGAGGTGCTCGGCAAGAACACCCAGATGTCCCCCGAGGTACGGGCGCAGTGGGAGCAGCAGTCAGCGGGCTGCCTCAACTTCAACTATCTGATTCCGGCCACGAACGCCGTCCCGCTCGCGGCCGTGCAGGCGGCGCTCAACGACTACCTGCGCGAGAAGATCCTGCCGAAACCGACCATCGTGATCTCCCCGTCCGGCCGCAGTTTCGCGGGTCTCGCGACGATTCTCCACACGCCCGTCCCGAACACGTACACGTTCAACGTGGAGGAGCCGGTGGTCGCCACCATCAGCGCCGTCCCGCATTACCGGTGGGAGTTCGGCGACGGTGACATCGGCCCCGACGCGCCAGGGCGTCCGTACGACACGGCGATCTCTCCCCGGGAACACCCGGACGCCTATGTCAGCCACACCTACGACCATGCCGGTGACCACCAGGTGACGCTGACCGTCACCTGGCAGGGCACCTTCACCGTTCCCGGCGTCGCGCAGGCCTTTCCGCTCGACGCCGTGGTCCTCGCCGCCGTGCAACCTCTGGTCGTGAACGAGGCGTCCGGCGTCCTCGTCCACAACGACTAGCGCGCTGCCCCCGAACGCTCAGGGACAGCGCCGCCGTCACGGGCCGCCGATGCCGGACTCGACCTGCCGGACCTCGACCTGCCGGACCGGTCGGTCAGCCGCTGTGGGCCGGGCGGGCGGGCCAGGGCGCGTCGAGCGGGCGCAGCCCGGTGAAGCCGGCGGACCGGCAGCGGTCGGCCGCCAACAGGCCGATGACCGCCATCCCGTTGGTGATCTCGCCGTGCAGGACCCGACGCACCGCCTCGTCGAGGTCGATCCGGGCCACGCCCATGTCGACCTCCTCGTGTTCGGGCACGTGCCGCTGCTCCGCCGGGATCTCGTGCAGGCCACGGGCCAGGAACACCCGGTAGGCCTCGTCGGTCATCCCCGGTGAGGACCAGGCGTCGACCAGCAGGTCATAACGGTCGGCCCACAGCCCCGTCTCCTCCGCCAGCTCCCGCGCGGCGGCCACGCTCGCCGGCTCGCCGGCCACGTCCAGGATGCCGGCGGGCAGTTCCCACAGGGGGCCGCCGACCGGATGCCGATACTGGTGGACCAGCACGACACGCTGGTCCTCGTCGAGCGCCACGACCCCCACCGCACCGGGATGCACGATCACGTCACGCTGGGAGACATCCCCGTCCGGCATCCGGACGAGGTCGCGCCGCACGGCGATGATCCGCCCGGTGTAGGCGACCGAACTCTCGGTGGTCTCGTAATGATGCTCGGCGGATGTCACGGCGACACCAGCGCGCCGCCGTCGCCCACCACCACGCCGTTGGACGAGGCCACCCCGTTGGACGAGGCCACACCACCGGACGGAGCGACCCCGTTGGACGGAGCGACCCCGTTGGACGGCGCCACACCGTTGGAGGCCGTCGCGCCGGAGCGTCCCGCGCCCGACCCACGCCGTCCCGCCCCTCGGCCAGCGGCCGTCCCCGCCGCCGTCGGTGCCGCCACGGGTGCGGAGGGCGACGGCGACGCGGAGCTCGCGGTCACCTGCGCCGCGGGCTCGGTGAACGACTCGATGGCCGGCTCCGCGGGCAGTCCGACGGGCAGGTCCACCGGCAGGACGCCCCGGCGCCGGTCGGCGTGCAGCAGGGCCGCCGCGACCAGGCCACGGAACAGCGGATGGGCCCGGGTCGGACGGGAACGGAACTCCGGATGGGCCTGCGTGCCGACGTAGTAGGGATGCACGTCCGCCGGCAGTTCGACGACCTCCACCAGGCGACCGTCCGGCGAGGTCCCGGAGAAGACCAGGCCCGCCGCGGCCAGCTGGTCGCGGTAGTCGTTGTTGACCTCGTAGCGGTGCCGGTGGCGTTCGTCCACCTCGGCGACGCCGTACTCGCGTCGCGCGATGGTGGCGGGCTCCAGTGCGCAGGTGTAGAGCCCGAGGCGCATCGTCCCGCCCATGTCCCTGGTGCCGGCGACGACCTCGTGCTGGTCGGCCATCGTCGAGATGACCGGGCTGTCGGTGTCCGGCGCGAACTCGGTGGAGTTCGCACCCGCCAGACCCGCGAGGTTGCGGGCCGCCTCGATCACCATGCACTGCAGGCCCAGACAGATACCCAGGGTCGGGATGCGGTTCTCCCGGGCGTGGCGCAGCGCGCTCAGCTTGCCCTCGATACCGCGGATGCCGAATCCGCCGGGCACGATGATCCCGTCGACGCCGTGCAGCTGCGCCGCGGCCTGCTGCGCGGAGTCACACTCGTCCGAGGTGATCCAGCGCAGTTCCACCCGGGTGTCGGTGGCGAACGCACCGGCCCGCAGCGCCTCGGTGACCGACAGGTAGGCGTCCGGCAGGTCGACGTACTTGCCGACGATGCCGATCGTCACCGTGTTCTTCGGCTGGTGGACGCGGCGCAGCAGCGTGTCCCACTCGGTCCAGTCGACGTCGCGGAACGACAGTCCCAGGCGGCGCACCACGTAGGCGTCGAGCCCCTCCCGGTGCAGCACCCGCGGGATGTCGTAGATCGAACTCGCGTCCGGTGCGCCGACCACGGCCTCGTCGTCGACGTCGCACATCAGCGCGATCTTCTTCTTGAGGCCGTCGGGCAGCGGCCGGTCCGACCGGCACACCACCGCGTCAGGCTGCAGTCCGATGCTGCGCAACGCCGCCACCGAGTGCTGCGTCGGCTTGGTCTTGAGCTCACCGGACGGTGCGAGATACGGCACGAGGCTCACATGCACGGTCAGCGCGTTGTCCCGGCCCACCTCATGGCGGACCTGCCGGATCGCCTCCAGGTACGGCAGCGACTCGATGTCGCCCACCGTCCCACCGACCTCGGTGATGACCACGTCGACGTGGTCACCGGCCAGCCGGCGAATCCGGTCCTTGATCTCATCGGTGATGTGCGGGACGACCTGCACCGTCTGCCCGAGGTACTCCCCGCGCCGCTCGCGAGCGATCACCGCCGAGTACACCTGGCCGGTGGTGACGTTCGCGCTGCTGTCCAGGTTGACGTCGAGGAAACGTTCGTAGTGCCCGATATCCAGGTCGGTCTCGGCGCCGTCGTCGGTGACGAACACCTCTCCGTGCTGGAACGGGTTCATCGTGCCCGGGTCAACATTGAGGTAGGGGTCGAGCTTCTGCATCGTGACGCGCAGGCCACGAGCCTTCAGCAACCGGCCCAGGCTCGAAGCCGTCAGCCCCTTGCCCAGGCTCGAGGCGACCCCGCCGGTGACGAAGATGTGCTTGGTGACATGCGACTGGCCCACACGAAACTCCCGTGGTCACGCCGCCGGTCCGGACCCGGCGTCTCCACGGGACTTCACGGTAACAGCTCTCCGCCGCCCTGCCATCGCCGGCCACCCCCGCCCACCATCACGGCCGGCGACAGGACACCGGAGCAGGATCCGGTCACACCGGCCGCCGCGGCGGACAAAAAGGACGCGACCACCCAGCGGCGACCCGGGCGGGTCTCACCCACGGCCCGATCCGCGGCTCGGTCACCTTCCGTAGCCTTTGGCACCTGGCGTGCCGGCGCGACGATTCGTGGGACGTTCAGGGCCGGTGGGGGGCGCACGGAAGCTCTGGGCGGCAGCGGTTGATCGTCGACACATCAATCGGCGCCTGGGGCGGTCGGCGCACAAAGTTTTTCGGTCTTGCCGAAACAGGCACCGCATCTGCGACGCACCGATTAGCGTGTCAACCACGAAAGCCCCGGCGTTCGCCTGGGGTCCACCTCCCGCTGACATTTTTTGAATCCGCGCGGCCTCGTCATGGCGATGCGCCAGATGGCTCTTTGACGTTCCACCGGCCGTCATGATGCGGCAACCTCGCCCGCACCTTCGCACCGGCGAACCACGAACCTCCAAAACGGCGATCCGACATACCGGTGGGCCAGTACGTCGGCGCACCGGCATGTCGGATCGCCATGGAAAGAACTCCCAGAAGAACATTGAGCCGAAAGTCCCGAAATCCCGGGACCATCGGATCTGTGACCGACGGTCCCGGTCAAGTATGTCGAGTCCACACGGGTAAAAGGGGTCGCGACCATGTCCTCGCTGTTGACCTACACGCTCATCACCGACCCCGTTCCGCTGGTGACATCGCCGGCGGGCGGGTCGACGCCCTCGGTGGGCGCGGTGCACGTGCTCGCCACCAACACGCAGACGCGGGCGGTGAAGTGGCGCACCATCGACGTCCACGTGCCGGTCGGCACCGGCGCGGGTGATCTCACCACCAGTCCCGGCTCGGTCCAGGCCCGGATCGAGAACGCCGCCGGGGCGACGTTCGGCTGGCAGAGCACCGCGCAGGCGTTCCGGGCTTCGGCCAGCCCCACCGCGACCGCGCTCACGGTGGCTCCGGGTGCGTCCATTGTGCTGGTGCTGACGGACATTCCGGTCAGTACCGCCGAGGGAGCGGTGGCCCTGACCATCCAGGAGGAAGCCGCGCACGGAACCGCCCAGCCGTCCCGGCGTACCAGTGTGCTGGGACTGTTGAAGAAGGCGCCGCGGCGGCTGCCGATCCCCGATCTACCGCGTGACTTCCGGCCCGAGCGGTCCCTGGTGGCAAAGGGATCCGACGTCGTGCTGCGGTGGGAGGGCCGAGCCGATCTCACCTACACGATCGTCGGACCGGACGGCACCCCGCGGCCCGCCAGCGGTGGGCGATGGGCGCCCCCCACGGCCGACGCCCCGCAGCGGGACGCCACCTACACCCTGGTCGCCACCGACGGCACCCGCAGCTACTCCCTCACCACCACCGTCCACCTGCGCACACCCACCTTCGACGCCGTCACCGTGACCGGCGACGTGACCGTGGGCGGCGCGGTGGCGGCCACCGGCGGCGTCGACACCCCGGTGGTGCGCGGATCGGCGGACGGGAAGAAGAGTTCGATCACCTTCGTCGACACCGGCGTGAACCTCAACAACAACGACGGCGGCTGGGGCAGCCTGCACGCCGACAAGGCCGACGTCACCAGCGTGAACGCGCAATGGGTGCAGGGCCGTACCAGCGCCGACGGATACATCAGCTTCGCGGCGGACGGCGTGAACGTCAAAACCGGCGAAGCCGGCTGGGGCATTCTGCACGCCGACAAGGCCGATGTCACCGGCGTGAACGCGAAATGGGTGCAGGGCCGGGCGACGACCGACGGCTACATCACCTTCCCCGAGGACGGTGTCAATGTCAGCACCGGCGCGAAGAAATGGGGTGTCGTCCACGCCGACAAGGCTGATCTCAACGGCGTCAACACCAAGTGGGTGCAGGGCCGGAACACCACCGACGGCTGGGTCGACTTTCCCCCGCACGGCGTGTGCGTGTGGGCCAACGGGAAGCACGAGCGGGGCACCGTCAACGCCGACTAGCGCGGCGCGACCATCTTCGTCGGCCGCCGCCCGGCCGGCTCGAACCCATCGGCCCCGGGCGGCGTGAGAAGATCGGTTGGTGACGGATCGACGAGACGTGGCCACGGACGGGCAGGTGGTCTCGGCGGACGGCACGCGGATCGGGGTGCGCCGCGTCGGGGCCGGGCAGCCGGTGGTGCTGGTACATGGCTCATACGGCGGGCTGGACTCGTTCCAGGCTGTCGCCGAGGGCCTCAGCGACAGTTTTGAATGCTGGCTCATGGCCAGGCGCGGTCATGCTCCCAGTGACACGCCGAACCAGGCGAACACGTTCGCCGCCGAGGTGCACGACGTGCTGGCGGTCCTCGCCGCCGCGCACGACCGGGCGGGCACGGGCCGCCGACCGCATCTGGTCGGCGGCTCCTACGGGGCGACGCTCGCGCTGCACACCGCGCTTACCGATCCGCACGCACTCGGCGCGCTCGCACTGTTCGAGCCACCGCTGTTCGCCGCGGGGCCGGGGCTGGTGCCGGTCCTCAGCCAGTACCGGGCCCTGCTCGCCGCCGATGACCTCACCGGCGCGTCCCGGCTGTTCGCCCAGCAGGTCGCACGCGCCCCGGCGACCCTGCTGGCCGGCTCCGACGATGACGACCCGCCGGACGGCGACCCGGACGTAACCAGTACCGGGACGCGGGTCCCGGTGGACGATCGGGATCCCGCCGGTGCGGCGGTGCGGCTCCGGATCGCCCGCGCGGCGCTGCATGATCTGGAGGCGATGACCACTGACAGCGAGGATGTGACCCGGTGGTCAGCCATCGGATCACCGACTCTGGTGATCGGTGGCTCCGAGTCCTGGACGCCCCTTCCGGAGACGATGGACGCGCTCGTCGGCACCCTGTCGCAGGTGGAACAGGTGGTTCTGGCCGGGCAGAACCATTTCGTCACGGCTACCGCCCCCGACCTGGTCACGCGGGCGCTGCACCCGTTCCTGCAACGCTGCTCCTGACCGGCGGCGGCGCGGCGTGACCGGCCAGCGGGCCGCTCGGCTGATCGGTTCCTCGACCGCCACCGCTGGCCTGGCCTGGCTGGTGGCGGTCGAGGTCCGGGCCTGGTCATGGCCCCGGCGGGTGGTTACGCGTCGGCGGTGAGCGTGCCGGCGATCGCCCAGCTGTCGGTGGGCACCTCCTGGATCCACACCTGGACGGTCTCGGCGGGGAGCGCGAGGGTGTCGACGAAGGCATCGGTGATGCGCCGGACGAGCTGGCGCTTGAGTTCGATGTCGCGCGGTCCCTGCTGCACGGTGACGATCGGCATGGGGTTCTCCTGTCCTGGGACGCTTCGCCATCGGAGCGGCGGGGCGTCAGGGCGGCGGGCGCGGTCGCGCCGAGCACCGGTGACCGGTCAGGTGCGGCCGGTGTCACCAGTTCATCCCGGTCGCGGCCGTCCACAAAGACGCATTCGGAGCTGGCCGTCATCACGAATCGTGATGCCCCGCGGCGGCGCAGGCGTCCAACAGCAGCGGCAGGTACGGCGTCGGGGCGGTGGCGCGCACGCACAGGGAGGTGGGCACCGACAGTCGGGTGCCACGCGGCGTCCGGAAGGCCACCCGCGGGGCGTGCAGTCCCTGAGCGTGCGCCGCGTACAGAACCGTCCAGGTGGGGGTGCCCGCGCCGATCGCGGCCAGGGTGTCCTCGAGGGTGCTGCCGGTCAGCGGGCTCGGCACCGGCTGGAAACCGGCGTCGCGGCAGGCGTGCAGGACCAGGTCCACCAGGACGGGATTGCGTGCGCGGGGCACCAGGCGCAGCGGCAGAGCGGCCAGGTCGGCGAGCGCGACACCCGGGTCGGCCTCGGCGTCGGCACCGGTACCGAGGCCGGCACCTGCGCCGAGCTCGTGGCGGGCCGGTAGGGCGACGACCAGCGGGTCCTCCCACACCTCGATGGCCCGGCAGGCGCCGTCCACATCCGTGCCGCGCAGGAAGGTGGCGTCCAGCGTGCCGGCGGCCACCTGGTCGAGGCGCACCCGGGTCGGCGCCGCGACCAGGTCGACCTCCAGGTGCGGGGCACGCCACCGCAGCCGTTCGAGGACGGCGGCCAGCCGCTCGCCGAGACCACGGCTGGTACCCAGCCGCAGTGTTCCGGTGTACTCGCCGGCGAGCCGGGCCGCCACCGCCCGCGCCCGGTCCTGGGCGGCGAGGACCGCGCGGGCCTCGGGCAGGAAGAGCTCACCGGCGGCGGTCAGCCGCACCCCGCGGGGGGTGCGGTCGAACAGGTCGATGCCGAGTTCACGTTCGAGGCGGCGCACCTGCTGGCTGACCGCGGGCTGCCCGGTGCACAGCCGCTCGGCGGCCCGGCCGAAATGCCCTTCCTCCGCCACGGCGACGACGTAACGCAGCTGGCGCAGCTCCATGCCGGACGGTCAGCGCCGGGCGGTCAGGGTCGGGCCTTGTCGGCGGCGGCGGCGGCGAGGAGCTCCTCGGCGTGGCCGCGGGCCAGCGAGCTGTTCTCCTGGCCGGCGAGCATCCGGGACAGTTCGCGGACCCGGCCGGCATCGTCCAGGGTGATCACGCCGCTGCGGGTGACCGAACCGTCGTCGGCCTTGTGGACGACCAGGTGGCGGTCGGCGAACGCGGCGACCTGCGGCAGGTGGGTGATGCAGATGACCTGATGGGTGCGGGCGAGGCGGGCGAGGCGCCGGCCGATCTCGACGGCGGCCCGGCCGCCGACACCGGCGTCGACCTCGTCGAAGACCATGGTGGAGCCGGTGTCGGCGGCGGCGAGCACCACCTCGATCGCGAGCATCACCCGGGAGAGTTCACCGCCGGACGCGCCCTTGTGCACCGGGCGGGCCGGCGCCCCGGGATGGGGGACGAGGCGTAGTTCCACGTCGTCGACACCGGAGGGCCCGTAGGCGACGGTGCGCTCGGCGATGGGCAGCCCGGCGGGGTCGTCGCGTTGGGAGACCACGGCCTGGACCCGGGCGCGGGGCATGGCGAGGCCGGCGAGTTCGGCGGCGACAGCCGCACCGAAACGGGTGGCCGCGGCGAGACGGGCAGCGGTGATCTCGCCGGCGAGGCCGGCGAGCTCGGCGGTCAGCTCGTCACGGCGGGCGGTGAGGGACTCGGCGGACTCGGCGCTGCCGTCCAGTTCCAGCAGGCGACGCCCGGCCTGGTCGGCCCAGGCGAGGACACCGTCGATGTCGGTGCCGTGGGCGCGGGTGAGGCTGGTCAGGGCGGCCTTGCGGGCCTGGGCGTCGCCGAGACGGACCGGGTCGGCGTCGATGCCCTCGGCGTAGGAGGCGAGGTCGGCGGCGACGTCGGTGAGCAGCATCCCGATCTCGGTGAGGCGCGCGCCGAGAGCGGCGAGTTCGGGGTCGAGGTCGGCGTCGCCGTCGATGACCCGGCGGGCCACCGAGACCAGATCGGCGCCGCCCGGCTCGTCGGAGCCGGACGCCGGGTCGCTGAGCAGCGCCGCGTGCGCGGTGCGGGCGGTGCGGACCAGGGTCTCGGCGTGTTCGAGGCGGTTGAGTTCGGCGCCGAGGGTGCTGTCCTCACCGGGTTCGGGCTCCACCCGCTCCACCTCGGCGAGGCCGATCCGCAGCAGTTCGGCTTCCTGCTCACGCTCGCGGGAGCGTTCGGTGATCTCGGTGAGGGCGCGGCTGACCCGGGCGAGCTCGGCGTACACCGTGGCGTAGCGGGAGCGGGGTTTCGCGACCGTCTCACCGGCGAACCGGTCGAGCGCCTCCCGCTGGGTCGATGGACGCAGCAACCGCTGTGCCTCGGACTGCCCGTGCACGGCGATGAGGTCCTCGGCGATCTCACCGAGCAGGCTCGCCGGCACCGACCGGCCCGCCACCTGGGCCCGGGAGCGGCCTTCGGCCGTCAACGTCCGCCCGACGACGAGCACGACGCCGCCGGGGTCGTCGTCCAGGTCGCCGCCGGCTTCGCGGACCCGGGCGGCCACGCCGGAGTCGACCGGGATGACCAGGCGCCCCTCGACGAAGGCCCGTTCGACTCCCGGCCGGATCAGCCCGTAGTCGGCCCGGCCGCCGGTGAGCAGCCCCAACCCCTGGACGATCATGGTTTTGCCCGCGCCGGTCTCGCCACTTACCACGGTGAGGCCGGCGGCGAGACCGAGGGCGGCGTCGTCGATGACTCCGAGGCCGCGAATGCGAATCTCCTCGAGCACGACCCGAACTCTAGCCGCACCACCGCATTCCCCGACATCCTCACTGCCCGACACCCGCAACGCCGCACATCCTTGGCCGTCGTGCGCCCCCGTCCGCCCCCTGCGGCCCATGGCATCACCGGACGTGGCGGGTTCGACGCGGCGGGACGTCAGCGTTCGGCGCGACCCCGCCAGCCGGCCACCGGCAGGTCGAACTTGGCGACGAGCCGGTCGGTGAACGGCCGCGGATGCACCACCGCGAGGCGCACCGGCCGTCCGCCGCGGACCACCTCGACCCGCGACTGCGGCGGTACCTCGAGCAGCCGCCGGCCGTCGCAGTACAGGATGCCGGGCACCGGTTCGAGCACCTCCACGGCGACGGTGGCACTGGGCGCGAGCACCAGTGGCCGGGCGAACAGCGCGTGCGCGCTGATCGGCGCGACCAGCAGCGCCTCGACCCCGGGCCACATCACCGGCCCGCCCACGGAGAACGCGTACGCCGTCGACCCGGTCGGCGTCGCGCAGATCACCCCGTCGCAGCCCCAGCGCGACAGGGGACGCCCGTCGATCTCCAGGACGCATTCGAGCATCCGCGCCCGCTCGGCCTTCTCCAGCGACATCTCGTTGAGCGCCCAGCCGGTGTAGAGCAACGTCCCCTGCCGGCGGACGGTGACGTCGACGGTCATCCGGTCCTCGACCGTGTAGTCCTTGCGCACGACATGGTCGATGGTGGACGCGAGCGCCTCCGGTTCGGCCTCGGCGAGGAACCCGACATGCCCGAGGTTGACGCCCAGCAGCGGCACGTCGGCGGTGCGGGCGAACTCGGCGCCGCGCAGCAGACTCCCGTCCCCGCCGAGGACGACGACCAGTTCCACCCCGACGGCCGCGTCCGGGTCATGCGGGACGACCGCGGCGCCGGTGAGGTCAAGCTGCTCGGCCTCACCGCGCAGCACCCGCGGGCTGATCCCCGCCGCGGTGAGCCCCTCGATGACCTGCTGCGCGCTGTCCCGCACCACCGACCGGCGCGGATGGGTGACCAGCAGCACCTCCCGCGTCATTCGGCCGCTCCGGGACGCGCGTGGCCTGCGGGCACGGCCTGGCCGCTCGAGCCGCTCGAGCCGACCTGGCCGACCTGACCGGCTGGACCGGCCGAGCCGGCGGGACCGGTGGCGATCGCGGCGGTGAGGTCGTCCAGATCGAGGGGTGGGGCGCCGGCGGTCAGCCACAGCAGGTACTCGACGTTGCCCGCGGGCCCCGGCAGCGGACTGGCCGTGACCCCCCGCACACCCAGCCCCAGCTGCCCCGCGGCGGTGGCGACGTCACGCACGGCGGTGGCGTGCAGGCCCGGGTCGCGCACCACGCCGCCGGCGCCCAGCCGGTCCCGTCCGACCTCGAACTGTGGTTTGACCAGCAGGACCAGATCGGCGTCCGGGGTGGCGCAGGCGCGCAGCGCGGGCAGGACGAGCGTCAGCGAGATGAACGACAGGTCGCCCACCACCAGCTCGACCGGCTCGCCGACGGCCGCCGCGGTCAGCGCCCGGGCGTTGGTCCGGTCCAGCACCCGCACCCGCGGGTCGGCCTGGAGCCGCCACAGCAACTGCCCGTAGCCGACATCGACCGCCACGACGGACGCGGCCCCGTGGCGCAGCAGCACATCGGTGAACCCACCGGTGGACGCCCCCACATCCATGCACCGCCGCCCCGCCACCACCAGCACCGGCCACTCCCCCACCCCGCCAGCCACGCCACCCCTAGCGGCGTCACCTGCCACGGCGGCGCCGTCCACCTCCACCGGCTGGGACGAGCTCGGATCCACGCCCGGCCGATCGGGGTCGGCGAGCGGGGGGACGCCGAACGCCGCGAAGGCACCGAGCAGCTTGTGCGCACCGCGGGACGCCCAGCCCGGGTCGTCCCCCACGGCCAGCGCGATCGAGGTGGAGCCATCGACGACGGTCGCCGCCTTGGTCGCCGGGATGCCGCCGACGAGCACCCGGCCGGAGCTGATCGCGGCGACCGCCTGCTCCCGGCTGCGGACCATCCCACGCCGGACGAGCTCCCGGTCCAGCCGCACGCGACGCGAGGGCATGTCCGTGACCCGGTTCAGGGCGCCGGACGGGCCGCGCCGGACGCCGTCCCGCCGGAGCCGTCCAGGTCGGCGAGGGCCTCGGCCAACAGACGGTTCATCTCCTCGAAGACCTCCACGTGTGCCGACGTCGCCACGACGTCGAGGGTGTCCAGCCGGGCAAGGGCAGCCTGGATCTCGGCGGGCAGACTGTCGGTGTTCACTCTGTCAGCCTCCCGCACTTTCGGTCGCGGATGCGACGGTCCGCTCCGACAGATGGCATGCGACGTATCTCATGCCCGCGGCGTCGTGACCGTCAGCCCCGCCCGCCCGGCGCGCGCAGCCCCTCGCAGCCCGGCGGCCGCTCGTCGGCGACCCGCTGGACGGGCACCCCCGCGTCGGCCGCCGCCCACCCCGCGGCGCACGCGGCCCGCAGCCCGTCCAGCCCGTCGTCCCCCTCGGACGCACTCCCAGCCAGCCCGGACGACCAGGTCAGCGTGCCGTCCACGACAGTGGCCGTCCACCGCCCGCAGGTGGCGGCGAACCCCCCGTCCGCCGCGCCGTCCGAGACCGACGCTGGGACATCCGGTGCGGGACGGGTCGGGACGGCGACGGCGGCGGGGCGCAGCAGGCCGCGCAGGTCGTCGGCGATGTAGGTGGGACGGTGCTCGGGCGGGGCGGCGAACAGCTCGGCGGGGGTGGTCACGCCGGTGAACACCAGCAGGGTCGGTGTGCCCGAACGGGTACCGGCCTCGATGTCGGTGTCGAGGCGGTCGCCGACGATGATCGGGGTGCGGGCCCCGCTGCGGCGCATCGACTCGGCGTGCATGGCCGCCTCCGGTTTGCCGGTGACCAGGGGCATTTGGTCGGTCGCCGCCGAAAGCAGCGCGGCGATCGAGCCGTTGCCCGGCGCGATGCCCCGCTCGGTGGGGACGGTCCGGTCGGCGTTGCTGGCCACCCACCAGGCACCGGCGCGGATGGCGTAGGCGGCCTCGGCGATACGGGCGTAGGTGAGCTCGGGGTCGAAGCCCTGGACGACCGCGACCGGCTCGTCGTCGGCCCGCTCCACCGGGGTGAGCCCCTCGGCGGTGACCGCCTCGCGCAGCCCACGTCCACCGAGCACCAGCACCCGGCTGCCCGCGGCGAGTCGCCCCGCCAGGACATGCGCGGCGGCCTGGGCGGAGGTGACCACGTCGGAGGCCTGTGCCGGCACGCCGAACCCGGTCAGCCGGTCGGCGACCGCCTCCGGTGGGCGCAGCGCGTTGTTGGTGACGTACACCGTGCGCAGTCCCCGCTCGGCGGCCCGGGCGATCACGTCGGCGGCGTGGGGCACGGCGGCGCCACCACGGTTGACCACACCGTCCAGATCCATCAGCGCCACGTCGAACAGCTCGACCAGGGCCTGGTCGCTGCCCTGCAACGGGGCGCGCCCCACCCGCGCGGCCTTCCCCTTCGCGCCGTCCGACGTGTTCGTGTCGTCCGATATGCCGTCCGACCTCGTGCCGTCCGACGTGCCG
Organism: Frankia sp. AgPm24; assembly: GCF_023243055.1. Lineage (NCBI taxonomy): Bacteria > Bacillati > Actinomycetota > Actinomycetes > Frankiales > Frankiaceae > Frankia > Frankia sp. AgPm24. The sequence continues at coordinate 72,022 of NZ_JALKFW010000220.1, forward strand.
TCCGACGCGATGACGGTGTCCGCTCCGACAGCCACGAATGTCTCTCCTCTGTTCGGTCCGGCGGGAAGGTCGTCCGCTGGGAAGATCGTCGGGCGGGGTCGTCCGGTGGGGTCGTCCGGTGGGAGGGTGCTCAGGCGCGGGCGAGGGCGGCGCGGGCTCCGCGCAGCGCGACGCCGTAGTGGCTGATGTCCGGACGCATCGCCACGGCCAGGGCCAGATGCTCCACCGCGGCCCGCAGATCGCCAAGCTTGCGGGCCGACAGGCCCAGGCCGAACTGGGCGTAGTCGTCGGTGGGATGGCGATCGACGATCCAGGCGAAGGTCTCGCGGGCCGCCACGTACTGCCCGGCGCTGAACTGGGCCCGGCCAAGCGCCTCCCGCACACTCGGGGACGCCGGCTCCGCCGCGACCGCGTGCGCGAGCAGCTGCACGGCGGCGTTCGCATCGCCGTGGCCGAGCAGCGCCATCCCCCGGGTGTACCAGTCGTAGACCTCGCCGGCGGGGCCCGAACGGGCCCCCTCGGGGGGTGCGTGGCCACGCTCGACGCCCGCGAGGGGATCGTCCGGTCCGTGTGTCGGGCGGCTGGTGTCGTCAGCCATTTCCACCTCCACGACGTAGGCGTTCACCGTCCGGCGATCCGCTGGCAGACCCGTCCCTGCGGACCAACACCGCCGCACGCACGGGCACTCCCGGACGCCCCCACCGGCCCGTGGTCCAGGGCCCGATCCCCAGTGTCGCCGCACGTCGTCCCCCAGACCCCCGGATCGGATAATGATCACTTTCGTGGCGTGACCGCGGTCTGCCCCGCGGTGACCGCCGGCGGTTCTAGCATGCGGCTCATGGTGAACGCCGACGCCCACGGACCCAACCCAGGTGTGCCACCCGCATCCGACCCCGCGCCACCGGCAGCCGTGCCACCGGCAGCCGCGCCGGGGCCGGCCTCCGTCCCGGAGCCGGCGGGTCTTGTCCTGGCGCCGATCCGGGCGGCCAGGTTCGACGTGGACGGGGCGGCCCTGGCCGCCCGCACCTCACCGCCCTACGACATCATCGACGAGGCCGAACGGGCCCGGCTCTGGGCCAGCGACGAGCACAACGTGGTACGGCTGATCCTGCCCGGCGACGACTACCCGGCCGCCGCCGCCACGCTGCGCGACTGGCTCGCCTCGGGGGTGCTGCGCCGCGACGAACGGCCAGCGGTGTACATCTGCGAGGAGGAGCAGGACGGGCATGTCCAGCGTGGTCTGATCGGCGCGGTCGCCCTCGCCGATCCGGCGGCCGGGATCATCCTGCCGCACGAGAACACGATGGCCGGCCCGGTCGCGGACCGGCTGGCCCTGACCCAGGCCACCGAGGCCAACCTCGAGCCGATCTTCCTGCTGTACGCGGGTGGCGGCCAGACCAGTCGGCTGGTGGCCACGGTCGTCACGACCACCCCGACCGTCGAGACCACCACCGACGACGGTGTCACCCACCGGCTGTGGCTGGTGGACGACCCGGCGACCCTCGACGCCGTCGCCGCGGACCTGCTACCCCGGCGAGCCGTCATCGCCGACGGTCACCACCGCTACGCCACCTACCGGCAGTACCAGGCGCAGCGGCACGCCGCCGGCGACGGTCCCGGCCCCTGGGACTTCGGGCTCGCGTTCCTCGTGGATGCCACCGTCTCCGGCCCGCGGGTACACGCGATCCACCGTTCGATCGGTGCGCTGCCCCTGGCCGAAGCCGTCCGCCGCGCCAGCGCGGCCTTCACCGTCCGTCCACTCACCGCACCGCCCGCCGCCAGCGGTGCCACCGCCGACGGGGACTGGCTGCTCGCGGAACTGGCCGCGGCCGGACGGCACGGGCCCGCCTTCGTGCTCACCGACGGCGCCACGTCCCACCTGCTCACCGCACCCGACCCGGCGCTGCTCGCGCGCAGCCTGCCCGCCGACCGTTCCGAGGCCTTCCGACGCCTCGACGTGACCATCGCCCACCTCGCCCTGATCGTGGACGTGTGGGGTCTGCCCGACACGGTGGATGTCGTCGACTACCACCATGACGTGCCCGCGGCGATCGCGGCCGCGTCCGCGTCCGGCGGCACCGCCCTGCTGCTCAACCCGACCCCGGTCGAGGACGTCACCGCCGTGGCGCAGGCGGGTGAACGGATGCCGCGCAAGTCGACCCTGTTCACCCCCAAGCCCCGCACCGGCCTGCTGCTACGCCCGCTCGTCTCCTGAGGTCCCCGCCTGCGGCGTCTCCCGCGTGCCGGCGGCCGGCGCCTGCGGTGCGTCGACCGCTACCGACCCGCCGTCCTCACCGTCCTCGTCGTCGTCGTCCTCGAAGCCTTCGTCGTCCGACGCGGCGAGATCCTCGAGCAGGCTCGCCTGCGCGTCTTCGGCGTCGAGCTCCCCGTCGAGGTCCTCGTCCTGCGGCAAAAGCTCACCGGTGGTGATGAAGTACGCCCGGGCGGCCGCGTCGGTCTCGCCCTCGTCGATGGCCGCGGTGGACGTGAACCAGCGGGCCGCCTCCTCGTCCCGTCCGGCCGCGAGCAGCGCCTCGGCGTAGGCGTACCAGAGGCGGGGGGCCCACGGCGGCGGCGTGCCCCTGACGTTGGCCAGATCCCGCAGCAGCAGCACGGCGGCGTCCGGCTGACCGAGGTCACGACGGGCGCCGGAAACCACGATCAGCAGCTCCGCGCGGGCCGCCGGGTCGAGGCTTTCGGCCTGGGGATCGCGAAGATAGGCGATCGCCCGGTCAGCCCGGCCAAGACCTCGTTCGCTGTCCGCCATGAGCGGCAGGTTGTGGGCCGAGCCATCGATCCGCCTGGCCGCCCGCAGTTCGAGCAGGGCGGTGGCGTACTCCCCCGCGTGGTAGGCCGCGATACCGACGGCTTCCCGGACTGCCGCGAGTCGCGGCACCCGGTCGGCCGCTGCCCGGGCATGGTTGAGCGCCGTGGCCGGATCGTCGTCGAGCAGCAGAGCCGTCGCGACGAGATGCCGGGCGATCGTGTCCGCCAGACTGGACGGCAGACCACGCAACGACCGTCGGACGTCCTGGTCGAGCAGGTCCGCACGGGCCTCCTCCGGCAGCGGCGGCGTGACCACCCGCGGCCGCCGGCTACCCCCCTCGGGCCGCTCCGGCCGACCCGGCCGATCCCCACGATCCGGCCGGGACGGGCGATCCCCACGATCCGGCCGAACCGGCCGGGACGGGCGATCCGAACGCGCCGACCGATCAGGTCGAGCGGCGCTGTCCGGACGAGCCGGCCTGTCGGACCGGAAGGGCCGATCCGGACGCGACGAACTGTCAGGCCGGGCCGAGGGCTCGGGGCGAGACGTCCGAGCATCGCCGTGGGGACGTCCCGAGCCCGCCCGTTCGGACCATCCGTCGCGACGCGGAGCTGCCTCCCGCGCGGGCCCGGAGGACCGCTCCGGGCGCGGCGACCACTCCGGGCGTGCCGGGCGATCCGAGCGAGGCGCCGTGCGGTCTGGCCGGTCATAGCCACGGTCGGGACGCGCCGTTGAGCGCTCCGGCCGGTCCGTGGACCGGTCGGGCCGAGACGAGGTCCGCTCCGGGCGCACCGACCACGGGGGCCGAGCCGAACCTTCGCCGCGGTCCGAGCGAGCGCCATCGTCGCGACGCGGCGGACGTGATGTGCGGACCTCCGCCTGCTCGGCCCGGTGGCTCCCACCCGCGGACGGCCCCGATGGCCGCTGCCACCGGTTGGTCGACTCGGAGCGGTCACGATCCGCACCTGGTGGACGCCGATCCGCGGCCGGTCGCGCGCCGCGCTCGTCCCGTGCGGACGTCGAGAAGCGACCATCCTGACCACCACGCGTACCGCGTCGGTCGCCGTCCCCCGAGAACGATCTCCCAGCCGACGCCGCCGGCTGAACCCGGTCCGTGCGACGCGCGCGCCACGCCGCCTCCGCGGCCAGCTTGGTGCGACCACCGGCCGCCGCCGGCCTGCCCGGGCTCACGCCAGCGGCACGATCATGCGGGACGCGCGTGTCGCCCGCCCCACGGTCACGGCGATCCACCGGGCCCCGGGCCCGCTCGGGCCGGTCGGGCCGGTCGGCCCGCTCGGCCCGGTCAAAGCGTGCGGGCCGGTCGGGTCGGGCCTGGCCGCCGTTGGGCGGACCCTGCCATCTGCCCCGATCGGTCTGTGGGCGCCCAGCTCCGCCTGCGCTCGGACGACCCGCACCGGTGGCCTCTGGACGACCTCCGCCGCTGCGGTCCCCGCGGTCACCTCGGGCACCGCGGTCCGTCCAGGCAGGACGATCCGGGTTACCAGCGCCCGAGGGGGCGCCGCCCGAGCCTGAGCGAGCCGGGCCACCACGGGCTGTCGACTCGAACCGGCGAACCTGCGCGGGACGTGCCCGACCAGCCCCGCCCGCCGCATCCGCTCGCCCGCCAGCGCGGGGGGCACCCGACCAGCTGCCCGCTCCACGAGCACCGGCCCCACGCACGGCGTCGCCACCGCGGCCTGATGCGCCCGCGGCGCCGCCGCGCGCAGGCCGCCCGGAACTCCCACCGTCCCGGCCGGACCAGCCGCCGCGGCGCTGACCTCCGTCCGGTCGCCCGGACCCGCTGGCCCCGGCGGACCGTCTCCGGTCGCCCCCATCAGCTGCTTCGTCCCTTGCCATGAACGGTTGTTCCCCTTCGTTTACCCGCCACCACTGGTCTGCCGCCCGCACCACCGCAGGTACCGCACACCCCAGACATCTACCCGCGCGATCACCCGCGCACCCGTCGTACCCGCGCCGCGGAGCCCACCAGGCCCACGGCTTCCTTCCACCGGACGACGACCGGATCTACAGTACGGGGACGGTCAAGCCGGTCCCCATCACGGTCATCCCCGTCATCCCCATCCGCGTCCCCGCGATCCAACCGACCGCGCAGCGCAACTGCGTCTCACACCGGCCCGCCCGCTCGACTCCGATCCGCTGCGATCCGCTCCCCACGGCAGCGCCGTGCGGTAAGCGGCGGAGGTTCGCGACTGCCGATGCCGAGGGTTGTTCGAGGATGCCGGTGTTCCCACACCGAACAGTCCTCGGCACCCGACCGCCTACCCCTCGGCACCCGAGCACGGCCGCCTCGGACCGCTACCTGCGGACCTGTGAACGTTCCGCCGACCCACCTGTCTGTCGCCGCGGAGGCCGCAGAGGACAGCGCTACCACTCCGCGCCCACTCCTCCGACCCCGCCCACAAAAGAAAAAGGGCCGGCGGCAGACAAGCCGACAGCCCACACCCCACCCATCCACACCCGGAAACAGGTGTG